>CAIYYV010000289.1 GCA_903930425.1 Akkermansiaceae bacterium
CCAGCGGGCGGAGGCTTACAATATGGCCTGGGACGTGATCGAGGGTTCCAACCTCTATGAGATCCGGGCAAAAACCCACATAGCCATGGAGCGGGCCCGCAAACAGCACCTGCCCAGCCTGTTGGAAATCGACACGTATCGATACTATGGTCATAGTATTGCGGACGCCAACCACAAGAAATACCGCACGCCCGAAGAGATCGAGCACTACAAACAGAACCACGATCCCATTGCCGTGTTTCGACGCACGCTCATCGCCGAAGGGGTTTTCACGGAAGAAGACGCGGCGGCCATGAACAAGGCGGCGGCAGACGAGGCCGCCGCCGCCGTGCTATTTGCCGAGTCCTCCCCCGCGCCAACGGTTGCCGACATTCACACGGACGTGTATTGGGAAACGGATCATGGCAGTCCGGCATCCCGGATAGGTCGGCATTTTTTTAATGACTGAAATCCTTTATTGAGCTTTTGAACTGATTCATTCCCATGACACGCATACTGACTTACCGTGAAGCGCTCCGCGAAGGACTGGATGAAGAATTGGCCCGTGATCCGAACGTGGTGTTGATGGGTGAAGAGGTGGCCCAATACAATGGAGCCTACAAAGTCACTGAGGGCCTTTGGAAAAAATGGGGCGGGCGGCGAGTGCTCGACACGCCGATTTCGGAAGCCGGTTTTATTGGAATGGGCATTGGGGCCTCGTTGTTGGGGGTGCGGCCGGTGATGGAATTGATGTTTTGGTCCTTTCATTCGGTGGCATTCGACCAACTCGTCAGCAATGCGGCGTGCCTGCGTTACATGTCCGGCGGGCTTTGTCATTGTCCGATCGTCGTGCGCGGGCCGGCGAATGGGGGCACGGGGGTGGGGGCCACGCACTCGCACGTGCCGGAGGCTTTGTTTGCCGCATTTCCGGGGTTAAAAGTGTGTGCCCCCGCGACACCGGCGGATGCCAAGGGGCTCATCAAGGCCGCCATTCGTGACAATGATCCGGTCTATGTCATGGAAAACACTTTGTTGTATGGCCTCTCGGGTGAAGTGCCCGACCCTGCGGATGGCGATTTCGTGATTCCGTTAGGGTCAGCCGAAATCAAACGCGAAGGATCCGACATTTCGTTGATCGCCCATGGTCGATCCGTGCTTCAGGCCATGGCAGCTGCCGACATTCTAGCGAGTGCACACGGCATACAGGCCGAGGTGCTCGACCTGCGTTCCATCCGGCCTTTGGATCTGGAGGCCATTCTCAAAACCGTACAGAAAACTCACCGGGTGGTTTTGGTGGATGAATCCAAACCTTTCGGGGGCGTCTCTGCGATGGTCGCCCTGCTCATTCAAGAACACGCTTTCGATGATCTCGATGCTCCGATTCTACGGGTTTGCTCGCTCGACGCGCCCGCAATTTATTCGCAACACGTTGAGCATGAACAACTTCCAAATCCACGACGCATTGTGGAGAAAGTACTATCCATCTCCTAACAGGCAGAACTTTCCGTGAAGTTTTCAATAGATGGGTTGGCCTTGGCGGGCATGGCAAGGGATGGCAATTGAGGGGCATGTGTCTTTTTCATTGCCAAGGAGGGCAGTCTTTCTAGCCTTTGCGGCATGACGACTCGTTTTATTTTTGTAGTGGCGGCGGCCCTGTGTGCCGTGGCGCTGAATTCCTGTTGCTGTTTCTAATTTAAAATCTAACCAATTCCTTCACTCATCATGAAAAATCTTGCTGTTTGCCTTTCTTTAGCCGTGGTCTCATTAGGCTTTTCTTCGTGTTGTTCGATGTTTGGCAGGCCTGCCAGTGCCTCGTATCACACAGAATCTTGGCAAGTCAAAACCTGTGGTTACGATTTGGTGACCGAGCAAGTGATCACGCCGGGTGATGCCAAGAGCGGCAAAGGAGGCATGGTGCAAACGATTGAGAAAAAAGTTCCGCGTTACAAAACCGTTTCCCGAAGGGTTCGTGTGGGTTGTGGTCCCAGCGTACGGTTTTACTGCCCGAAAAGCGATTGTGGTGGTGTCACTTCCGAAGCCACGCGTGTGATGGCCAGTGCTCAAGGATCTGTCGGCAGTCCGAATATCGGTCTCCTTCCGACCATGAAACCCATTGCTCCCTGAGGAATTGGTACTTAGAATTTTCCAAACGCGGAGGAGACGAAAGCTCCCCGCGTTTTTTCGTTTCCATTCATCCCTGTAAAAAGACTGGAATCCATCCTGCATTTTTCCATTCTTCCGTCATCTGACTCGCTGCCTATGTCTGTGAACATTGAAATGCCTAAACTCTCGGACACCATGACTGAGGGAGTTCTTCTTAAATGGCACAAGCACGTTGGGGACTTGGTGGAAATTGGGGATATACTCGCAGATATAGAAACGGATAAAGCGACGATGGAAATGGAGGCCTTTGATGAGGGCATCCTTACAGAAATTCGGGTTCTAGCAGGTGAAAAAACGCCCATAGGAACCATCCTTGCCGTGTTGAATGGAGAATCTAACAACATATTACCCCTGTCCGTGGCGGCTGCGGAAATATCGATGATGGAAGCAGTGCCTGGAATTTCAGAAGCTTTGCCTGTTTCTCTGATGGTCAGTAAGCAATCGTTGCCTTCTGCGTCTCCGTTCGTTCCCGAAGGGCGTCTCAAAGTTTCCCCTTTAGCTCGTAAAATTGCGAGTGATCTCGGTGTGGATTTGACTCGTGTGATCGGATCGGGTCCTGCAGGACGCATTATCAAAAACGATGTGGAAGCGGCCCATGTATTGATTCCTGTGATTCCCGTGATTTCCACGGAGGCCTTAGCAGCTGCGGCCTTATCCGCATCCATTCAAATCAAAAAAATTGCTGTGGATTCGCCTCATGTAGAACCTCCGTTAGAGGTCGCTGCGCCGATTGAAATGGCTACGGAAGATAAGCACATTGAACTGAGCATGATGCGTCAAACCATTGCGTCGCGGTTGTTGCTTTCAAAAACTACGATTCCTCATTTCTATTTGCATCTGGATGTGGATGCCGCGCCGCTCATGGCACTGCGTCGCCAGATCAATGGGCAAGTAGAAAAAACACATGGCAATACTTATTCAATCAATGACTTCATTCTGAAAGCCGTTGTCAATGGCATCCTTGCCGTGCCTGCCGTCAATGCTTCCTTTATCAACTCCCATATTGTCCAATTCAAACATATCGGTTTGTCTGTGGCCATCGCTGTGACTGATGGCTTGGTCACTCCAGTGATTCAAAAGGCGGAATCCCTATCACTGCTCGCCATATCTCGTGCTGTGAAAGACTTTGCAATGCGGGCCAAACTCAAAAAACTCACCCCGGATGTCTTTGATCACGGGACGTTCACGGTTTCCAACCTCGGTGCCTGGGGTATCGAATCTTTTGATGCCATCATCAATCCTCCTCAAGCCGCGATTTTAGCCGTCGGAGCCGTGATTGAAAAACCGGTGGTCAAACAAGGACAAATCGTTCCCGGCCTGCGGATGAATCTCGGGCTCTCCTGTGATCACCGTGTGATCGATGGGGCGATCGGTGCGCAGTTCCTCATGGAAGTGCGCAAGCAGATAGAAAAGCCCGCCCTGATGCTCCTGTAGCATCGGCATGGGCCCTTCCCTGGAACGATGGCATGATGACAGGGGCTGCGTTGCTTCAGAAAAAGGGCGATGGCGCGTTTCTCTGATGAATGGATTTTTTGACCTTATAAGATATTCTTCTTCATAGTGCGAACAACCATCGGTTAGATGAGTTCCTCATTGAAAAATGGAGGGTTCCACGGCCAGAACAACTTGGGCAACAACAGGCACACCGTCGGAATAATTCGGATATGGAATGCATTTAAGTCCTTTTATGCGCGATTGTTCCGAGCTTATTCCCAAATCATTCGCAGGTTTTTGGAAAAAATATTTTTTTTCGAGAGCGGATTGGATCATGAGCCAAACCACTCGACTTGCGTGATGGTGGGGTTTACTCTGTGACATGGCGAATATCGGAGAACGGGCGACATTGAAAGTACTTCGGGAAAAACCCTTTGGGCTTTATTTGGATGGAGGAGACGCAGGCGAAATTTTATTGCCCCGCCGAGAAATGCCAGCCGCGCCCGCCGTCGGTGGCTTTCTCGATGTGTTTCTTTATCACGATTCGGAAGACCGTCCGGTGGCGACTCTTAAAACTCCGAAAGCGATGCCAGGACAATTTGCCAGGCTCCAATGTGTGGCGGTTACTGGGGTGGGGGCGTTTTTAGATTGGGGTTTACTCAAAGATTTATTGGTTCCATTTCGCGAGCAAAAATCACGCATGGAAATTGGCAAACATTACTTGGTCTATGTGCATGTGGATGCCGTGAGTGGTCGGATTATGGCGTCCACGCGCATTGCCCGCCAATTGGATCGTGTTCCTCATTCCTATCAGCCGGGTGAAGCCGTCTCCTTGGTGATATTTGGGAAAACCGCGCTAGGCTATAAGGCGATCATTAATGGCACTCACAGTGGTTTGCTTTTTGCCGAAGGTGTTTTTCAACCACTTCAACCCGGCGAACACGTTCAAGGATATATTGCTGCAATCCGTGAGGATGGAAAAATTGACCTGACCTTGCACGCACCGGGCCGGTCTCGAATCGTGGGATTAGAGGAGCGCATCCTCGCGGAACTCGCCGTGCGCGGGGGATTTTGGGCTCTCGGTGATCACAGCAGCGCTGCGGAAATTCACGAGGAACTCGGCGTCAGCAAACGCACCTTCAAACAAGCCATTGGCGCTCTCATGAAAAAACGCAGTCTTCAAATCGAAGACCGGGGCATTCGGCTCGTCTCTCCCTAAGTGATTTGTGAGCACAGCCATCACGCCCTAACGGATCAATTCCCAGGGACAAAACCAAGCACACGTGACAACCCAGATCAGAACCAACCCTTACGGCCGGTAACGTAGGTGTCGACGAATTCTTGATCGCTCTTCGTCAGATAGATGATCCCTTCAACCAAGCCGACGATTCCAAACATACCGCAAGTCACCAAACTCACGACGAGTTGAATCACTCCTTCTTTGGTGTATCCGAGGACAAACTTATGGGCTCCGGTCCATCCCAAAAGGATGCCAAGAAGACCCGCGAGCAATTTTTTTCAGCGCCTTGAGGGGCGGATGTGACAGGTTCGGTGGACATAGTGACATTTCTCTATTACATCCGAACCCGCAAGGCAATCAGAAAGTTCCCATGAAACCCAGAATCACTCTCGCAGAAACCCGGCTTCCAGACGGCAGCGTTCTCGCCCTTCAAGAACACGATGGCCGGAAATCACTGCTTATCCACGGCCAACAAATTTGTGGTCCCGCCACCCGTGCTGCGGAAGAAGAACTCGCCCGGCTGGCCTGCGCGCCCTTTCGCCCGGCCCGCCAACCGCGGATCTGGCTCGCCGGTCTTGGACTCGGACATGCATTGGCAGTAGTCGCAGCCGAACTCCGGCAAAAACGCGCGACGTTCATCGTCGCCGAACCCTTATCCGCGCTGCCGGATTGGCATCGCCAATTTCTGCCTGATAGTTCACTCGTCACGGATCCGCGTGTGGTCTTGGAAAATGATTGCGGGCCGGCGGCCCTGATTGGCCAGTCGGGATTGCTCCATGCCATCTTGTTGCATTTGGATGCTTCACCGATCGGGCCGGGCAACCGCCCGTGGGTGGATGACCGGCGTTGGGTTTCGTCCGCGTATGAAGCATTGCAGGCGGGCGGTCTTCTGGCCATTGCCGGGTCCCGATTTGTCGCCAATATGACGCGTCGACTTCAGCGCGCGGGATTTGAGGTAGCAGAATTCACAGTCCCCGCCGCGCCGGATGCGCGGAAATCCCGTTTATTGCCGATTTGGCTGGCGCGAAAAGGCAAAGCTGCGGGTTGATCTTTGCGTGCGGTCATGATTGTTTCGGCGCGCTATGATCCGATTGTTGATTCTTCTCTGGGTTTCTTTCTTGTTGACCGTCACTTCCCAAGCGGCGGAAATCATTGTGGAGACACGGCCGTTCACCATTGAAAAAACGTTCTCTGCCACCGCCCTGCCTGACAAGGGCTGCGTGCCCATTCTCATCGAACCCAAATCGTGGACCGATTTCCAAATCCTCGAACTCGCAGATCACGGAAAGCGGGTGACCAAGGGCGACGTGATGCTCCAGTTCGATCCCGAAGCGATCGATAAAAAACTCGCGGATGTGCGGCGCTCGCTTGAGGCCGGTCTTCTGAATATGGCGCAGGCCGAACTCGATCTCAAACACCTTCAGGAAACCGCCCCACATAAACTGGAAGCATGGACTCGCGCGGCCGCCATCGCCAAGGAGGAAAACCATTACTTCACCACCATCCGCCGCAAGGCGACCGAAGACGGTGCCGCCCAGGCGCTCGAGCGCAAAAAACAAATGCTCTCGAACCAACAGGAAGAACTCAGGCAGCTCACCAAAATGTATGCCGCGGATGATGTCACGGAGGACACCGAAGAAATCATCCTCACTCGTCAAAAAGATGCCGTGGTCACCGCGGAGTTCGCATTGCGCATGGAGATGCTCGATTACAAACGCGCTCTCGAAGTTGCCTTGCCACGTGAAGCCGTCACTCTCGCAAACAACGAACGCGACACCGCCATCAATCTCCGCGAGGCCGAAGAAAATATCCCGCGTGCCGTCCAACTCAAAAAAATCGAACTCGACACCCTGAAAACCACCCAACAGCGCGAAAAAGAATCTTTTGCGGAATTGGAGGCCGACCGCCAGATGTTTGAATTCAAAGCGCCTGCGGATGGCTGGTTCTATCATGGCCCGATCGAAAACGGCCGATGGTCGCCCGCCGAGGCCGTCAAGTCACTCTTCAAGCATGGGCGCCCCGCTCTGAACCGGCCCTTTGTCACTTTCGTGCCCGCCACCGCCAAACTCGTTTTGCTCGCTTTCCTCGACGAAGCGGCGGCCCGCTCGCTCAAGCCGGAACTCACGGGAACCGCCACCCTCACAGGCCGTGAAGATCTCGACATCCCCGTCACACTCACTCGCATCGCGGCCACTCCTGGACCCGACGGCACGTATCGCGCGGATTTTTCCGCGGCTTGGCCTAACGAGTTTGTCCCGCCTGTCGGCAGCACCGCACAGATCCGCCTGATCGCGTATCACCAGGCGGCCGCCATCGCCATCCCCAGCAAGGCTCTCAATTATGATGCCACCGGATGGCGCGTCGAAGTGAAACTCGCCGATGGAAAAACCGAGCGCCGCCCGGTCAAACGCGGACGCGTTTCCAAAGAGGACACCGAAATTCTATCAGGTCTTGAGGTGGGTCAGGTGATTCTCACATCAGGCGATGACGCGAAACCCAAACCTTGAAATCCCCATCCGGCGGATCCGACGGATCTTCCCTGTTTCCCTCCTCCGCGTCATGGCCACTGACTTCCGCCTTCTTTTTGCTGCCTTTCTTGCGTTCCCTGTCGGCGCTTTCGCCGCGGACCCACCTGCCGCTGAAGTCACGCGCGCCTCAATCGACGCCTCATTCCGTCGCGGCGTGGATTTTTTGGTCACCCACCAAAATTCTAACGGCTCATGGGGTTCTGCCGCCCTGACCAAGGATCTCAATATTTATGCGCCCCTGCCGGGTGCCCATCAAGCATTTCGTGCCGGAACCTCAGGTCTCGCTCTATCAGGCCTGATTGAGTCCGCGGATTCTCGTCCCGAGGTGGTTGCCGCCATTGACAAGGGTGCCGCTTGGGCCGCCATGGAGTTGCCGAAGCTCCGCCGCGCCGATGGCACCACCACCTACAACGTCTGGGGTCACGCCTACGGCTTGCGCGCCATCACCCGCCTCTATCAGCGTGAGAAATCCCCCGAGAAAAAACGCGAATGGGCACGCCTTGCGCAGGAACAGGTCGATTTGGCCAATCGTTATGAGGACATCAATGGCGGCTGGGGCTACCTCGATCTTTTCGACGGTCTCACCACGCAAAAACCTTCCGGAATGCCGACTTGCTTCACCACGGCCACCGTGCTGCTCGCCATGGCCGAGGCCCGCGATGTCATGGGCATCCAGCTCGACGATCACAAAGTCCAGCATTGCCTTGCCTCAATCCAGGCTCAACGCACCCCCGATTTTTCTTATACCTATGCCTTCAGCCATCGGATGCGCCCGCGCATCGACATCAACCGGCCTGCGGGGTCATTGGCCCGGTCCCAATCGTGCAATGCCTGCCTCAGAGTTTTTGGAGAGAAGGCTGTGACAGATGAGGTGCTCACTACCTGGGCCGATCGATTCCTCGCCCGAGAAGGGTTTCTCAGCAATGTCCGCAAGCGCCCGGTGCCCCATGAGGGCCAGTTCAGGATCGCCGGCTATTTCTATTACTATGGCATGTATTACTTCACCCGCTCGGCCGATTTGCTGCCCAAGCAAACTCACGCCGCCTATGCCAAACGCCTAGCGGCGATTTTGTTAGAACGCCAGGAAAAAGACGGCTCGTGGTGGGACTATCCACTTTATGATTACCACCAAGCTTACGGCACCGGTTATTCCCTGATGGCCCTTGCTTGGTGCCGAGACGCCCTTTTTGCAGGCGGCTGAACTGATATAAGAAAGCAAAACGATCCTCTGCGCGGCCGTGTGGAAAGCAGAGTGAGCGAGCAGACTCAATGGTTGAGTTTGAGTTTTTTGAGTTTGGGTTCGATTACAAACTTGCAATACGGGTTTTTGGATTTGTTTTCGAAGTAATAATTTTGGTGTTCCTTGGGGGCGGGGAAAAATCGGGTGGCCGGG
>CAIYYV010000290.1 GCA_903930425.1 Akkermansiaceae bacterium
AACTTCAGGTGTACGGTGTCGCCCGGTTTGTAGAGTGGGCGGTCGGTGATGCCGTAGGAAAGGTCACGGTTGCCATTTTCCCATGACGCGTCCTGAGCGCTGTATCCTTGGAAGCCGAAGAATGCGGGGCTGCGGTCCGGCTTGCGGGCGATCGCGAGCCACTGGTATTCTGGATCCCAATCGCCTGGCTTGAGCAGGGTTTTCCCATCGGTGTCCGTCACGCGCTGAAACTCGCGCCACTTCACGTCCATGCGGCGCTCTAACGGCAACTTGCGGTCATGATAGACCGTGCGATAACCAAAAAACTGAATGCCCGAGTCGCTCACTGGCGCGCCGCTCGCGGCGTCGGCCACCCACCATTGGATTTTGCCGGCGACGCTGCGCTGGACGAGCACGGAATCGACGATCCAGACGAGCGTGTGGAACTCGTTGCCACCGGCGATTTTCCCGGTGATCCACCAGGCACCGGGTTTGTCGATCGGCACTTCAAGCTCGGTGTGCGTGTCGCGGTGTTTCTCACTTGGGCTGAGTGAGGCCTCCCAAGTGGCCTCCTTCTTGCCGATGAACTTCGAGGATTTTTCCTCGATGAGACGATGGGCAATCTGCGAGGGATTCGTGCGCTGCCAATCGAATTTGTCCGGATTGCTTTTCAGATAATCGAGCGTGTCTTTAAGCACCGCCTCCATGTCCACGGGCGAAGCTGTTAGAGTGATGCGGGAAGCGTTTCGGAACACGAGAGGGAGCTTGGGCTTCACTCCCGAGGGCACGGTGGCGGCGGGCTCGAAGCGGCCCCAGTTACCGGTGATCTGTTGGAGAAGCTGCTTTCGGGAGTCGTTAGGACCCGGGCCGTGCTTGGCGATCGTCTTTTCTAACACCTCACGAGCCTTGTCGAATTGGCGGCGGTTGAGGAACACCTGGGTGAGGTCATCGCCGGCTTGGGAGATTTCATCGAGGATCGAGCGATAGAGCGCGATGAAATGGTGTGAGGCGGGCAGTTTAAAGCGGCGGACACCGTCGGAGGTTTTGGCAAGGCATTCATCCTCGGCGAGGGTGTCGATTTCGAGGATGCCTTTGGCGCTCTCCGGATCCTGCTCCCGCCACCACCCGAAAGACGCGAGCGTTTCCGTGCCGAACTGGGATTTGGAAAAGCGGGCGAGCTCCAGGGTGACGGTCGTGGCCTGACCGGGCATCAAGCGGACGACCTCTGTGTTCGCGAATCGCCAGCGTTCGCCATCATTTTTAGCCGCCTCCCAAGAGGCGGGGATCTGATAGAGCACTGGTGCATCCATGGCCCAGGGCGCGCCCTCGGTGCCGCCCTCCGGCCCCGGCTCGCCCCACCCGGGCAGCGATGCAACAGGTGTTAGGGTCTGAAGTTTCCACGGCTCTTGTTGGTGAAAAACGGCGGCGAGAGCGCCCCATGCATTGACGAGCACCGTATCATCCTTGGCCTGAAGGATCGCCTGGCGCACCAGTTGCAGCCCGCGGATGTGATCACGGTAAGTGGTGTCCACGTCGGCCCCGGCGGAAGCCTCGGGGACGGCTGCCGGGCCACCGGAGCGCCCGCCGGGACGGATGCCCGGGCGGATGCCGCCAAAGCGAGGGCCGCCATAGCGGACTCTTCCATCGCGTAAGAAGTCCCCTGCGATGAGGCGTCCGGAATGCGGGACATTGCGATACGCAGCAGCAGCCGCCAACGCTAGACCGGCATTTTCCGGGTGGGCGGCCACCGCGCCCTCGACACACCCGTCGAACTCACTCCAGACATTGAGCCGCCCGAGGGCCTCGATGGCGCGGGTGAGATCCGGACCGGAATCGGAATCCGAAACCGGCCGCAGTTTCTCCTGATAGAAATGGAGCGCATCGCGCCAAAGGCTACGTTCCGTGAGTTTGTCACGTTCCTTGCGGAGGGCGGCCACCTCCTGACCCATGAGGTGGAGGGGGCATAAAACGGCGAAACAAACGCATGCTAAAGTTTTCATATCACTGGGTAGGACACTCGAAATCGTCGACGCTTAGAAGAAATTTTTTGATTTTTGACAATAATCGGATCGACCTGCGGGTTGGGATTCCCACAATCCGGGCATGGTTGATCGCGAGGATCTGAAAAATCTTTCACTGTTGGGCAAAACCGAGACGCGCTTGCCGTCGTGTCCGGAAGACGCACGGCTGGAAGTTTTCCCAAACCAACGGCCGGGGCGGCGGTATTGGATCACCCTGAATTGCCCTGAATTCAGCTCGTTGTGCCCGGTGACCGGGCAGCCCGACAGCGCACGGATTGTGATTCGCTACATCCCCGGTGACACCTGCGTGGAAACGAAGAGCCTCAAGTTTTACCTCGCCTCCTATCGGAATCAACCGGCATTCAATGAGGAAATTGTCAATCGGATCCTGGATGATCTGGTGCGCATCATGCAGCCTACGGAGTTGATTGTCCGAGGTGAGTTTGCCGCTCGCGGTGGGATTCAACTGACGGCGGAAGCGACCTATCCCGAAGCCGTCACATCATTGCCATGAAAGTATGCGTACTGCTGAGTGGTGGGATGGATTCGGTGACCGTGTTGTATGAGGCGATGCGCACGCATGAGGTGCTTGCGTGTTTGACTTTTGATTATGGCTCCAAGCACAACCACTGCGAGATTCCCTTTGCAAGGATGCACGCAGAGCGCCAAGGCATCCTGCACCACACGGTCGCGCTCGATTTTATGGACCAGCTTTTCAAATCCGACCTGCTGCGGTCCGGCGGGGCGATCCCGGATGGCCACTATGCCGCAACCTCGATGCAGCAAACGGTCGTCCCATTCCGCAATGGAATTCTGTTAGCCGTGGCTGCGGGATATGCGGAGAGCATCGGGGCATCGGGCGTGGTGATTGCCGCGCATGCGGGTGACCACGCGATCTATCCGGACTGCCGCGAGCCGTTCATGCGGGCGATGGGTGAGGCCATCGAACAGGGGACTTACGCGCACATTCAATTGCTCCGGCCGTTCATCCGGATGGACAAGGCGAGCATCGCGAGTCGTGGTGCCGAACTGGGCGTGGATTTTTCGGAAACCTGGTCCTGTTATAAGGGCGGGAAAATCCATTGTGGCATCTGCGGCACCTGCGTGGAGCGGCGAGAGGCTTTCGTTTTGGCTGGCTTGGCCGACCCAACCGTCTATGAGCAGTCCCCCACCCTGCCCCAGTTCCCCTGATTCCAACCCCTCGTCATCCATGCCCTACCGCATTTGCAAATCCCTTGAAATCGAAAATGGCCACATGCTCACGAAGCATCCCGACAAGTGCCGGTTCCCGCACGGCCACAGCCGCAAGGTTGAGTTTGTGATCGAGGCCGACGAACTCGATGGAAATCAAATGGTCTGCGATTTCAAAATCGTCAGCGAGGCGGTGGGTGCTTGGTTAGAAACATTCGACCATGGGCTCTGCATGAACACCGCGGATCCCGCCTATCAGGAATTCAAATCCCGCTATGGCGACCGCGTGATCGGCTTTGAAAACCAAGACCCGACCACCGAATTGATGGCTCGCACGATTTTTGATCACACCGAGCAGGCACTCTCCGCCTGCGCGGTTCGGGCCGATTCCAAGTATCGCTTTGCCGCAGGCGCGCGACTCATCCGGGTCCGCGTCTGGGAAACCTCGTCATCCTGGGCCGAATACACATCCCCCCATTGAATCATGAATCGTAAAAATTCTTCGTTGCCCGATATCCAAGCCACCCCGGACACCCGTGGCATCGCAATCAACCAGGTCGGCGTCTCCGACCTTCGCTATCCCATCCAGGTCACGGACCAACACGGCCAGCCCTTTCCCACTGTGGCGACGATTTCGATGTCGGTCCTGCTCCCGCATCACTTCAAGGGCACTCATATGAGCCGATTTCTCGAAGTGCTCAGCAAACACGAAGGCGAAGTGACATCCCATACACTGCCTAACATCCTTCATGACCTCAAGGCCCGGCTCCATGCGGAAGAGGCGCATATCGAGGTCGCTTTCACCTATTTTGTCACCAAGCATGCCCCGGTGTCGGGCGCGGCGGCGAAGGTGGGATGCGATTGCGTGTTCATGGGATCTTCCAATGGATCTTCCGACGATCTCGTGCTGCGGGTGACGGTGCCAGTCACGACGCTCTGTCCTTGCAGCAAGGAAATCAGTGATTACGGCGCGCACAACCAGCGCAGTTATGTGACACTCGAAGTGCGTCCAAAACCAAAGGGCAACAAATGCGAATTGATCCTCATCGAGGAATTGATCGACATCGCCGAGAAATCGGGTTCCGCGCCGGTTTATGCCTTGCTCAAGCGCACCGACGAGCGCCACGTGACGATGCAGGCCTATGACCATCCGGTGTTTGTGGAAGATGTGGTGCGCAATGCGGCCGCGCTCCTCTTTGCCGACCCACGTGTCGCCTCTTTCACCGTCAAAGCCGTCAACCAGGAGAGCATCCATGATCACAACGCCTTCGCCGTGATCTCCGGCCGCACCGCAGACGCGAGCTGATTCGCATACGTGCTGAAAAGGCCCGCCATCCCAGAGTGCTTGACCCATCACTTCCATCCTGCTAGCCACAAGCTGTCCGATCGACATGAGATCGGAGGGTTTCCTGACACAACCGCTTCCGGAGCATCATGCGCATTTCGTTTTTTATTCTCACATGGCTGACTCCGGTGCTGCTCGCGCTGTGTGCTGTCTCGTGCAGGATTGCAGGTCCGTTAGGGACGTCGGAGCGGGTACTGCATGAATGGCATGATGACGGCGGGCCCGGCAGGGTTTCCGTCCGCATCAGCTTGCCGGATCAGATCGCGGAGTTTGCGCGGGGCGGTCGTTACATTGGTTGGTGTTATGTCGCCACTGGAAAACCGGGCCACGGCACCAGTCCGGGGTGCTATCAGATCAGTGAAAAAATCGTGAACAAGGTGTCGAGTTATTATGGCTTGATCGAAGACGCGTCAGGCAACGTGATCAATGGCGATGCCACACCGGGCACCCGAGTGCCTAAAGGAATGGTGTATGTTCCCGCGCCCATGCCCTACTGGATGAGACTCACTTCGTATGGCGTTGGCATGCACGGCGGGCTAATCCCTGAGCCCGGGAAACCGGCGTCCCACGGGTGCATCCGCATGCCAAAAGACTTCGCTCCCGTGTTGTTTGATGCAGTGGAATTGGGGGCATCCGTCACCATCACCGAGGCGAAAAGCCGGCGGGCGGCGCAGATCGCAAGTGTGCCTGAATCTCGAAAAACTCCATGGATTGGCGGCCGACGAGTGATCTCCACCCGATTGTTGGGAAACCATCAGAATAACCGTTAGATAAGCGGGTTGCGGCGCGCCACACGGCTTACGGACGGCCGGGCACATAGAGTTCCGACCCTTTGGCCAGAACCGTGGATTTCGTGAGATCCCATCCGTTGAGAGTATTGAGATGCTGGATATCCGTGCCGTGTTTGACTGCGAATTCACCATAAGTCATTTCTTTTTCGATGGTGACCGGGCGGTTCTTTTTGTTAGATGGGGAAACAGGACTTGCCGCAGGCGCGGATTCCACTTTCGGCGCGGCGCGCGGGAGCGGCAGGACCGGACTCACGGGCACGGGCACCGGTGGCCGCACCACAGAAGCAGTCTCGGCGGTGGGCAATGACTCGGCCGGTGCTTGCGCCGCCGGTGGAGCCTCCGCCGGTGGCAATATCTCCGGTGAAACTTCAGACGGAGGTGTTTTGGCCGGTGGAGATACGGCTGGAGACTCGTCGACCGGCAAGTCCTCGGATGGCATGGCCTCGGACGCGGTCTTCGGATTGGAAGAAGCATCGTCCTTGGCATCCGACACCTTGGCATCCGGCACCTTGGCATCCGACACCTTGGCATCCGACACCTTGGCATCCGGCACCTCGGCGTCTGGTGCTTTGGCATCCAGGCGGATGATTTGGCCTAGCCTCAGTGCGGTGGCTTTGGCATCGGGATTGGCAGCGATTAACGATTCGACCGAAACGTGATATTTGCGGGCAATGCTGGCAAAGGTTTCTCCGGCAAGAATTTTGTGAGTCTTGCCGGCCTCGCGGGCGGCGGGCTCCTTGGCGGCGGGCTCCTTGGCGGCGGGATCCTTGGCGGCGGGCGGGGATGTTTTGGCGTGGAGGGCAAGGTTCTCATCCTTCAAGCGATGGATTTGCCGTTGTTGATCGGCACATCGCGCGCGGAGCATTTCGAGTTCAGAAGCGGCAGACGCCACCGGCATCGCAAAGCCAAAAGACAGAATAGCAAATCGAGCAATCGCTTTCATAAGAGGATGTATGTTTCTAAAAACTTCCAATCAATCGCAAGCAGCAAATCAAAGGGCGCGCATCAAAACCGCGTGGCGATCAGGCGCGACCGAGATAAGAATTATCCTCGGTTTTCACATTGATTTTTTCGCCCACGTTGATGAAAAGCGGCACCTGCACGATCAATCCGGTTTGCATGATGGCCGGCTTGTAAACGTTGTTGGCGGAGTCCCCCTTGACGCCTTCGGATGACTCAGTGACGGTCATGGTCATCGACAAGGGCAGATCCACCGAAACCACACTCCCGTCGGCGACAAGCAGGTTGTAAAGTTGGCCTTCAATGAGGTAGTTTTTCACTGATTCAATGAGGTCCTCGTAAACGACCGCGTCCTCATAGGTGTTCGGGTCGAGGAAGTGATAGCCGCTGCTGTCCTTGTAGGAGTATTCATGCGGAGTGCGCTCGAGAATCACGCCCTCAACACTGTCATTCGACGTCATTCGAAGGTTGAAAACCTTCTTGGTGGCCACACTGCGAATCGACATTTGAACATAGGACGCCATCCGGGGAGGCGTCTTGAGCTCGTGCTCTATCACCAGACAGACTTCATTGTTATGACGGACGGCGTGTCCTTTGCGGAGGTTGATGATAGGGGTGCTGGCCATGATGTGCGGAGGCGGGGATAGGCGGCGGAATGGGAGGAGGCAAGCCCGGATTTGCAGATGACGCCGTGCCCCTGCAATCAAGGCACTCAAATCGGCTGTTTGATGACCCAGGAAACGAGTTTCTGGGTTTGGTTTCCCGCCGCCCAGACGCGCCGCAGAAAGTCAGCCGGATGGATGTTGCCGTGGGTTTTGAGGAAGTTGCGGTCACCACCACAAGCAAACATCAAGTCTGGATCGAGTTCGCCCCGAAGCTTGGCGCGGGCTTTCGCGAGGATGCGCGGCAGGTAGGCAATGCCCTCGAGTGTCTCACCAAAGGTCGGCAAATCATCCCGCGTGAGGAGCTTTTTGCGGCGAGCGCCGGACGGCATCGTGAAAAAATAATCACGGCGCACCGCGGCAATCAACAGGGCGGTGCTGGCGGACGGCTCCCCTTCCTCACAAAAATCCTCCACGAAATCAAACAACTCGCGAGGCTGGTGGCCGATCCCCTCAAGAAACGCCCTGTCTCCCGGCGTATACCATGTCGCATAATCCCTATCGCCACTCTGATAGAGAGTCACGCAACGCCCGAATAGTTCCAAAAAGCAGTCATCCCATGTCATGCGATTTCTGATAGCCCATCAAAGCCCGCTTTGCAAGCACCGCTAGCTGCCAGGACGAGGAACATTCAAGCGGTTTGGCATCGGAGCATGACGCGAATTTACCGAAAATGCTCAATGTTTCGGAAGATTTGGGCAGTCTTGCCAGCAAGAGAGACTAGCATATTTTTTGAATGAAGACGCCGGTTTGCCCACGTTTTCGACTGGACGGACCCGTTGCATCACAAGTGTCGGCCGCCTCTCCATTCATCACCCTCCGGGGCTTTCCGGAGGCTTCGCCTTGCCCCTTATCCCGATGATCACCCTCGAATCACTCAAGGAAATTTTTCAAGGCTTCACCTCGTTATTTGCGGTGGACCCGAAATTCGCGGTCGCCCGGCTGGGATTGATCGCCCTAGGATTTTTGCTCATGTATCTTGGCCGCAAAGGGGTGCTCGAAGCGCTCATCATGATTCCGATGGGCCTGGGAATGGCCACGATCAACGCGGCGGTGATGTTTTTTGATCCGCTGAATCCGGCCAACACGGCCCGTCGCGTGGGCAACCTTTTCGTCGAACCCCAGGCAGGTGCCTCGGTCGATTCCATGCAAAACGCCGCCGACTTGATGACCATCCTGCAAATCGACTGGTTGCAACCCATCTACACATTCACCTTCAGCAACGGCCTCATTGCCTGTTTCGTATTCATGGGAATCGGCTCGTTGTTAGACATAGGTTTCGTGCTGGCCCGCCCGTTCACCAGCATGATTTTGGCATTATTTGCGGAATTGGGGTCGTTTCTCACCATTCCGATTGCGACGACCTTTGGTCATTTGACGCTCAAGGAGGCTGCCGCCATTTCAATTGTCGGCGGCGCGGACGGACCGATGGTCTTGTTCACCTCATTGAAGCTTGCCCCGCACTTGTTCGTGCCGATCGCGGTGGTGGCCTATCTCTATCTCGGGCTGACCTATGGCGGGTATCCCTATCTGATCAAGCTGATGGTGCCCAAACGCCTCCGCAGCCTGCCCATGTATCCCCCGAAAAAACAGGTGCAGTATTCCGCCTTTGAAAAAATGGTGGTGGCATCCGTGATGTGCGTGGCGCTTTCCTTTTTATTACCGGTGGCCGCACCACTGATTTTTTCGTTGTTTTTCGGCGTGGTGGTGCGCGAGTCCGGGATCAAGGCGTTCCAGGATTTCATTGGAGGGCCAGTTCTTTATGGTTCAACAATGTTTCTTGGATTGATGTTAGGCATTCTGTGCGATGCCAACACCATTATGGATCCCAA
Organism: Akkermansiaceae bacterium; assembly: GCA_903930425.1. Lineage (GTDB taxonomy): Bacteria > Verrucomicrobiota > Verrucomicrobiia > Verrucomicrobiales > Akkermansiaceae > Luteolibacter. The sequence goes on from CAIYYV010000290.1 coordinate 8,782, forward strand.
GATTCTGCCATTGCTTCTGCTCGGTTGCCTCGCATTGCTGCTCTCCGGGATTGGCGGTCTGTTAGGAGGATACTTCATGTATTTCGTGTCGGGAGGAAAAGTCAACCCGGTCGTCGGCATTGCGGGTGTCAGTTGTGTGCCGACGACTGCGAAGGTTGCGCAAAAGGTGGTCTCCAAGGATAATCCGCACGCGGTAATCATGCCGGCCGCGCTCGGCGCCAATATCAGCGGCGTCATCACCACCGCCATCATCGCCGGCATTTTCTGCAGCTTGCTCGCCAAATTCGCGGGATAAGCCGCGTCTCAGACACTCAACCTATGGAATCACTCAAATTCGCCCTTGCTGCCTACGGGCTCACCATCGTCTTCGCGATGCTCATCGCCTGCTTTATTCCGGCCTTGGCATTTGTGATCAAGAAGATGCATTTGGACCGCGATGAGGAATCGCCCGATCTCGTGATGCCATCGTCCGATTCGATGAAGGAAGAGGAAACTGTCGCCGTCGCCATCGCGGTCGCTCACTTTCAGCGCAAATGATCCCCGAGTCTTCTAACATCTGATTGGAACCCCGCCTGCTTTATACCGATGAAAAAGATCGACTTCATGCTCACCGCGTTTCGCGACGGATTTCAATCCGTCTATGGGGCGCGGGTTTTTTCTCATGACTATTTGCCCTGTGTGGAATTTGCCGCCAGGGAATGTGGCATCACTCACTTTGAGGCCGGAGGCGGCGCGATGTTCCAGTCGCCATTTTTTTATTCGAATGAGAATGCATTTGATGTGATGGATGCATTTCGCGAGTCGGCGGGCCCGGACGCGAATCTGCAAACCTTGTCGCGAGGCATCAGCGTCGTCGCGCTCAAAGCCCAACCCAAGGATGTCATCAAGTTGCACGCCGAGATGTTCAAAAAACACGGCATGACCACGATCCGTAATTTCGACGCGCTGAACGATGTGGAAAACCTGATTGGTTCGGGCCAGTGCATCCGCCAAGCGGGGCTCAGGCATGAGGCAGTCGTTACGATGATGGAGTTGCCGCCCGGTTGCTCGGGCGCTCATGAAGTCGGGTTTTATGAAACGACACTTCGGAGTATTTTGGATTCAGGCCTGCCCTACGACTCCATGTGTTTCAAAGACGCCTCCGGCACGTCACGGCCCCAAAAAGTGCATGAGACGATCCGGATGGCGCGCCGGGTGTTAGGTGAAAAGGCGAGGATTGCCTTCCACTCGCACGAAACCGCAGGCACTTGCATCACCGCTTACAAGGCCGCCATTGAGGCCGGTGCCGATCAGGTCGACCTTTCCATCGCGCCCGTTTCGGGCGGTACCAGCCAGCCCGATGTCATCACGCTGTGGCATGCCTTGAGGGGCACCGCATACAGTCTGGACATTGATATATATCAAATCATCAAGTTGGAACAGATGTTCAAGGATGCGATGAAGGATTACTTTGTCCCTCCGGAAGCGATGTGTGTCGAGCCTCTCATTCCGTTTTTCCCGATGCCCGGAGGGGCGCTTACTGCCAACACCCAGATGCTTCGCGACAACCAGTTGATGGATAAGTATCCCGAGGTGATCGCGGCCATGGGCGAGGCCGTGAAAAAAGGCGGCTTCGGCACATCGGTCACCCCAGTGAGCCAATTTTATTTTCAGCAGGCATTCAACAATGTCATGTTTGGCCCGTGGAAAAAAATTGCCGAAGGATATGGCAGAATGGTTCTCGGATACTTCGGAAAAACCCCCGTCCCTCCGGATGCGTCCGTCGTCAAAATTGCCATGGATCAATTGAAGTTGCGGCCAACAGCCGATCATCTCAAGGTCATCGAGCAAGATCCTAAATGCGGCGTCGCGGCGGCCAAAACGATGCTCCAAACGGAACATTTACCCGTCACCGACGAGAACATTTTCATCGTGGCGACCTGCGAGGAAAAAGGGATCACCTTCCTCAAGGGACAGGCCACCATCGGCGTGCGCAAATGCCCCCAAACCCCCGCCTCCAGCACCTCAATCCCCCACACTTCAGCGAACTCCGGCAGCACCCCGTCCGTCTGCCATGTCACATTGAATGGCCGCGTTTATCGCGTGATGCTCGATGGCACCCAAGCACTCGTGAATGGCACGCTCTATGAGGTGGCGGTCACTGAATCGGATGCGCATGCCTCATGCGCACCGAGCGCTGCCGCGATCCCTGTCGCCGCCTCTTCGCAAACCGCGCCGCCGGCAGGCCATGACGTCCCGCCCATCGCCAGACAATCGGTCGGAGAACCGGTGATCACCCAGTTGCCTGGCCTGGTGCTTCGCCTTGATAAATCGGTCGGCGAGTCCGTGAAAGTCGGTGAAACGGTGCTGATTATTGAGTCCATGAAAATGGAAAATGCCATCGTGGCCTCAGTGAATGGCACCATCGCGAAAATCTATGTCAAACAAGGAGATCAAGTCCAAGCCGACCAGGAATTGGCATTGATCCGTTAGACAATCTATACTCATCTGATATCACCATGAAATGCATTTCAAAAATTCTCGGAGAAAGCGCGATCGGGGTCGTTGGCGGCAGTGGATTGTATGAAATAGATGGCTTGGACCAGATCGAGATACGCGCGATCCAGACTCCTTTTGGCGACCCATCCGACACGGTGGTGACCGGCCGGATCGATGGACGTCGTGTGTGTTTCCTGCCACGGCATGCTGTCGGCCACCGCCTGCTCCCCCATGAAATCAATCATCGAGCGAATATTTGGGCGCTGCGCTCGCTCAATGTTCGTTGGCTCGTTTCCGTGAGCGCCGTCGGCAGCCTGCGCGAGGAAATGGCCCCCCGCGACATCGTCGTCCCCGATCAATTGATCGATCGCACCGGCACTGCTGCCAAGCACACGTTTTTCGGCCAGGGAATTGCTGCGCATGTCGGATTCGCGGATCCCTATTGCCAAGATTTGCGCGGCTGGCTGCTTACGTCCGCCCGCTCCCTCGCTCCCACTGTGCATGATGGCGGAACTTATCTCTGCATGAATGGTCCCGCGTTTTCCACCCGAGCCGAAGCCGCAATGCACCGCTTGTTAGGCGCCGATATCATTGGCATGACCAATGCCCCGGAGGCCCGCCTCTGCCGCGAGGCTGAAATCGCCTGCGCCACACTCGCCCTCGTAACCGATTACGATTGCTGGAAAAAGGACGAAGCCGCCGTGAATGTCGAAACCGTGCTCGAAAACCTCCATTCTAACAGCTCGATGGCCAAACAAATCGTCCGCGACCTCATCGCGAAGATCCCTGAAATCCCCGGCAGCCCATCACACCGGGTGTTAGACACCGCCGTGTTCACTCCGCGTGAAATGTGGCCGCTTGAGACCGCCCGGAATCTGGCGGTGATACTCGATCGCTTGGTTTAACGCCCGAAATCCACGCGTGCTAACCGATAGAGGACCCTGCTTGCCATCGGTGGAAATCATGCGTTAGTATGCGTCATCGTGAACGTTGGAATCCTCGCCAATCCCCACAAGTCCAGTTCCATCCCCACTCTGCTCGCGCTCCGGACGGCACTCGGCACGCGCGGCATTGGCTCCGTGCTGGAGGAACACACCGCCACCCTTGCGGGCGAAACTGGCGGAATCCCGGCCTCCTCGTTTGCCCAGTATGTCGATCTTGCCGCCGTCATCGGCGGTGATGGCACCATGCTCCATGCCCTCTCTCGACTCGGTCATTTTGAAAAACCCGTCGCGGGTATCAACATCGGCACTCTCGGATTTCTCACGAGTTGCAAGGATCACGAACTCAACGTGTTCGCCGCCGCTCTTGCCCAGGGACTCTACAGCACCTGCGTGCGCACCTTGCTCGAAGCCACCGTATATCGCTCTAACAAAGCCATCGCCACCTTCACCGCTCTCAACGAGATCACCGTGGCTCGTGGCCAAACCGGCCGCCTCGTGTCGCTCAGAGCACGCGTGAACGGAGAACTCCTCAATGATTACCGGGCCGATGGTTTGATAGTCGCCACACCCACCGGTTCCACCGCCTATTCGCTCTCCGCCGGTGGCCCGCTCATTGCTCCCTCTGCCGCAGTGTTTCTCATCACACCCATTTGCCCCCACAGCCTGAGCCAGCGCGCCCTGGTTCTATCCGATTCCAGCCTCGTCGAACTCTCTTCCGAAGATCGTGAATGTGGCCCCATGCTCTTCACCGTCGATGGCAGGGACAGCGTGCATATTGAACCGGGTGATTCTATCAAAGTAAAAAAATCGCCGCGATCCTTTCATTTGCTCCAACTTGACGGGCAGTCATTCTATCTGGCCCTTCGGCAAAAACTCGGTTGGCAGGGACTCTGAAACCCGACTTCCCGAGAAAGGTGAAATTTCCCTTGCCTGAAACCCCACACTGCCATAACCATTCCTGCCCGCGCCGCAAGGCGCATGGTTCCAATCGCGGGATGGAGCAGCCA
>CAIYYV010000291.1 GCA_903930425.1 Akkermansiaceae bacterium
GTTGACCGTATAGCTGCTGCTGGAGACATTCGCGGTCGGGGTGCCGGGTCTCGCTCCTGCCGAAGCGAGCCAGAGATAGACATCATAGCTGCTAGCCAAAGAACTATCCGCCCAATCAAGCGTTGCCAAATTGGCGGGATTAACGGTGCTCGCGGCATCACTCGGAGTGGGCGTCGCGGGTGGCGCGGGTGGCGTCTCGATGACCGGCGGACCGGAAGCTCCCACTTCGATCCAACCCGATCCGGTGACATACACGGCGTCTGCGCCTTTGGCCACTTCCGCTTGTAGGGTGCCATTGATGTATAATTTGGCGACCTTGAGAATGCCGGCCGTGCCCGTTCTCACCTGCGTGCCCGTCACCAAATACAACTCGTTGATGGTGTCGGTGTAACCGGCGAGATTCAGGAAAGACGAGCTGGCGAGAGTGACGTTTGAAGTGTCGGGAAGTTGGTGGGAGGCTCCCCACACCAAACTGGACGCATTCTTCACCGTGATCGGTCCGCATAGGGCGTCACCAGAAGTTTTTTGAAGACCCACGACACCCTGCACCACCTCGTTGGTGCCCGTGTAAGTATTGCCGGTGCTGCCACTGATATAGATCGTGGCGCTTCCTCCGCCGTCTAACGTAATCACACCGTTGCCGGAGATCGCGCCGCTGGCGGTGCATTCATTACCGTTTCCGTTGTCAATGATGAACGTGTTGCCATTGAGATCCACAGCCCTCGAAAATCCACCGCTCCCCCAATGGGTCTGGGTGGTGCCTATCAGTCTGGCGGAGCTGCCCGATGCCACGAGGACATCGATCTTGACTCCGGCTCCAGTATTTGCGGGTTCCCAAGGGGTGGTGGCATTGCTGATATCTACGACCGCCGCAGAAGCAGTGGCGGCTGCCGCGAAAAGCGCGGCACCTAACAAGAACACGCGTCGGAGCGGGCCGGAAGATTCTTGAGAAAATCGATTGGGCAATGCAGGGGTTTTCATGGCAATGGGATTTTGCATTTTGGGCTATGGGTTGGGATATTCACGGCAGTGATAGGGTGCCTTGACTGAGCGAAATCTAACCCCGGTCCACCGAATCACAAAGGGGGGAATCGCGTTTTTAAATGTCTTTTGTTTGGACAACTCGGCCCCGCAGCCGGAAGGCGCGACCTAAGCCGGGATTTCCCTGCCAGTTTCGGCTTGCGTCCTGTGAAATGTTGCATTAAAACCCGCGTGCACGGCTTCTGACGAAAGGAAAGGAGTGGGTCTCGCACCCACTCTTTTGCGTCTCCAGACGCCGGCAGCGTGGATTGCAGACACCGCCCGCCATGACCAACGATATCGTCGCCCTCATCGAGTATTACGAAAAAGAAAAAGGTATCGACCGTGAAAAGGTCGTCGCCGCGTTGGAGTTTGCGTTTATCTCCGCCTACCGCAAAATGGTCCCCGGGGCCGAGGCCATCGAAACACTGCGGGCGGATGTCAACCTGCGCAAAGGGGAAACCCGCATCTTCGCCGCACTCACCATCGTGCCGGATGGAGAGTGCAAAGATCAATTCAATCAGGTGCCGCTCTCGACGGCCCTCAAGAAAAACCCCGAGGCCCAAATCGGTGACCTCCAGGAATTCAATGTCACACCCAAGGACTTCGGCCGCATTGCCGTGCAAACGGCCAAGCAGACGATGATGCAACGCCTTCGCCAGGCGGAAAAGGAAATGATTTATGAGGAATTCAAAGACCGCGCGGGCGACGTGGTCTCGGGCACCGTGCGCCGCTTCGAGCGCAATGACGTCATGATCGATCTCGGGAAATTCGAGGGCATCATGCCCAACCGCGAGCGCGTCCAGGGCGAAGATTACAACATCGGCGATCGCATCCGCGCCTACGTCCTCGCTGTGGAAAATGAAGGCCGCGGCCCGGAAATCATCCTCTCACGCAGCAACCCGAATTTCGTCCGCCGCCTCTTCGAAGCCGAAGTCAACGAAATCTCCGACCATACAGTGGAAATCCGCGCCATCGCCCGCGAAGCCGGCTTCCGCACCAAGGTCGCCGTCTGGAGCACCGACCCGAAAGTCGATCCCGTCGGCGCCTGCGTCGGCATGCGCGGTGCGCGCGTCAAAAACATCGTCCGCGAACTCAACAATGAAAAGGTGGACATCATCCGCTGGAGTGAGGACCCCAAGGAATTTGTCCGCGAAGCCCTCAAGCCCGCCGAGTTGCGCACCATCGTCACCGATGAGGAAAACCGCGTGATTTATGTGACGGTCGACGACGAGGATCTGAGCAAGGCGATCGGCCGCAAGGGACAAAATGCCCGGCTCTCATCGCGCATCATGGGCTGGGACGTCCAAGTCCGCCGCGATGAATCGAAAGAAGAACAATTCAAGGAAAAAATCGGCGGGGCCGCCCACACGCTCGGCGAACAACTCGGCATCAGTGATGAACTCGCCAACAAACTCACCCTGGCCGGCGGCTTCAACCCGGAATTGGTCATCGATATGCCCGCCGATTATATCGCCGCCGCCCTCGAAATCACCGAAGAAGCCGCAGACGCCATCCTCCTCCGCGCCCACTCCATCGTCAACGGTGCCGATCCCGATCCCGATCCCGATCCCGCCGATGCCGATCCCGCCGATGCCGATCCCGCCGATTCCTGATTTTTAATTGCCCTTTTCCTCGCTTTCCACGAACCTTGCCGACAAGCCGAATGCCCAAAAACAGCGACAGTTCCCCTAAAAAATCCAAGGTTCTCGATCTCCTCGACTCACCCCCGAAACCCTCGCGCCGTGAGCGCCAACGCAAAGAGGCCGATGTCGCGCCTCCCGCACCCAGCAAACTCGACCAAGCGAAAAGCGCCGCCCTCGACCTCTTCTCCGAAGAAAAAAAACCCAAGATCCGCAAACCGGCCACCCCAGGCAAAACCGGCCTCAAAGCGATTTCTAAAATCCTCACCCGCGAGGACCCGGCCATGGTGCAAGCCCCGAAACCGGCCCCCCCTCCACCAGTGATGCTGGCCGACCTCGCCCCCGAGGATCCGGGCGATCCGTCGCTGGACGATCCTAAACTCATCGTCATCAAACCGCCGATCCTCATCCCCGAATTGGCGGCCCGCCTCGGCCTGAAGCCATTCCATATCATGGCGGACCTGATCAAATTGGGCGTCTTCCCCGCTCCCAATCAACCGCTCGAACCGGAAACCGCCGCCAAAATTTGCGAAACGCACGGCTTCACTTTTGAGCGTGAAAAACGCGACAAGGACAAGGGGTTTCATAAAATCGAGGAAGTCATCAAGGAACCCGAAGCCGTCATCGAGGAACCCGAAGACCTCCTCAAAGACCGCCCGCCCATCGTCACCATCATGGGTCATGTCGATCACGGCAAAACCTCCGTCCTCGACTTCTTTCGCAAAAGCAAAATCACCGCAGGCGAGGCCGGCGGCATCACCCAACACATCGGCGCCTATCAGGTCATCCACAATGACCAGGAAATCACCTTCCTCGACACGCCGGGCCACGCAATCTTCTCCGACATGCGCGCCCGCGGCGCCGATATCACCGATATCGTCGTCCTCATCGTCGCCGCCAATGACGGCATCATGCCTCAAACCCTCGAGGCCATCCAACACGCGAAAAAAGCCAAAAAAACCCTCATCGTCGCCATCAATAAATGCGACCTGCCGTCCGCCAATGTGGACCGCGTCAAATCCCAACTCGCCGAACAGGGATTGCAAACCACCGACTTCGGCGGAGATACCGAGTTTGCAGAAGTGTCCGCCGTCACCGGCCAAGGCATGGAGGTTTTGTTAGAACTCATCGCCCTGCAAGCCGAAGTACTCGAACTCAAGGCCAACCCAAAAGCCACCACCCGCGCCGCCGTCATCGAGGCCCGCGTCGTTCCCGGCCGCGGCACCACCGCCACCGTGATCGTTGAGTCCGGCACTCTCAAAGTCGGCACCCCCTTCATCTGCGGCCCCTTTGCCGGGAAAGTCCGTTCACTCATCAATGACCGCGGCACCGCCATCAAATCCGCCCACCCCGGCATGCCGGTCGAGGTCATCGGCTTCGACGAACTCCCGAATGTCGGCGACCACCTCACCGAAATGAAAACCGAACGCGAGGCCAAATCCCTCGCCGGAGAACGTCAGGAACATCAACGACTCGTCCGCCTCAAACCCCAACACCGCAACCGCATGGAGGACCTCTATTCCATGGTCCGAGACGGCGGCGGAAAAGCCCAACTCAAACTCATCCTCAAATGCGACGTCCAAGGCTCCGTCGAAGCCATCAAAAAGGCCGTCCTCGCCATCCAGTCTGAAAAAGTCGAGTGCTCGTTCATCACCGCCGCCGCAGGCCCGGTCACCGAGTCCGATATCGCCTACGCCGATTCCACCGATGCCATCATCATGGGCTTCAACGTCAAGGTCGAAGCCAAGGCCGTCAAATCCGCTAAAGCCGCCGCCGTCGAAATCAAACTCTACTCGGTCGTCTATGAATTGATCGATCAGGTCCGCGAGGCCATGCTCGGCTTGTTAGAACCCCTCAACCGCGAAACCGTCATCGGCCACGCCGAGGTCCGCCAAATCTTCAAACTCACCCGCAGCCGCGCCGCAGGGTCTTTCGTCACCGACGGCCGCATTCACCGAAAAGCCCACGCCCGCGTCATCCGCAGCGGCGTCCCCGTCTTCGACGGCCGCATGTCCACTCTCCGCCGCTTCCAAGAAGAAGTCGATGAAGTCCGCACCAACTTCGAGTGCGGCATCCGCCTCGGCGAATTCAACGAATACCAAGAGGGCGACATCATCGAGTGCTACAAACTCGAAAAAGTCCCGCAGTCGCTCTAAACGCTGCGCGTGAAGCCCTCCATCCTCTTTCACCATGTCCCGCCGCCTGGACCGAGTCAACGAACTCCTCCGCCGTGAAATCGGCAACGTCATTCAAAAAGATTATGAATGGCAGGGCAAACTCGTCACCGTCAGCGCCGTCGAGGTCACCCAAGATCTCAAAGAGGGCAAAGTCTGGACCAGCGTCCTCGGCGGCCCCGCCCCCCCGGTCATTGATAAACTCAACCGCGACCACGGCTCCATCCAAACCAAAATCATGAAACGCGTGGTGCTCAAATCCACCCCCGTCCTCCGCTTCCTCCATGACGCCTCCGCCATCCGCGGCGTAGGTCTCGTAAATCTGTTAGAAGCCGTGGACAAACTCCCCAAGGCCCCCCCCTTGCCCGACCCCGACCCCGACCCCGCCTCCACCTCCGACCCATCGGACGCGCCGGACAGGCCCTGATCCCGTTCCAGACGGATCGCCGCCAAGGCCACTCTTTCCCACGTTCCAGGCAACGCAAGTCATTTTCTCGATAAAAGGAGACTCCTATTATTCACGACGCGTCCGACGACGCCTCATCCCGGCCCGGATGGCTGACCGTCAAGGGCTCCTTTTTCCACAAACCACGGCCCGCAAGTCATTTTCTCGATAAAAGGAGACTCCTATTATCGAGGCAGGCCGGACGCATCATGCATGGAGGAGGGCGCGTGCGTGTCGGGTGGCGGTGGCGACCTTCGGATCCAAGAGGAGATCGGAGACGATGACGACGCGGCGGGCACCGGCGGCGAGGACGGTGTTGAGGTTGGAGCGGTGGATTCCACCGATGCAGAAGGCGGGGATTTGATGGCCGACGTCGCGCTCCATGGCGGCGATGTCGTGGAGGCCGATGGCAGGACGCCCGGGCTTGGTGGGAGTGGTAAATAAGGGGCCAAAACCGATATAATCAAAACCCTCGACGAGTGCAGCGCGCGCTTGTTCGAGCGAATGAGTCGAGCGCCCGATGATTTTCGCAGGGCCCATGACATGGCGCACAGGAGCGAGCGCCCCATCGTCCTGGCCGAGGTGCACGCCATCGGCATCGATTTCTGCAGCAAGCTCCGGGTAGTCGTTCAGAATGAAAGGCACGCGCGCGGCACGGCAGAGCGGTAGAAGCGTGAGGGCGACGCGTCGCACGGTGTCGAGATCACTGTGTTTGGCGCGGAGTTGAAGGAGGTCGGCACCGCCGTCTAACAGAGAGGCTGTGACCGAAGCGGCGTCCGCCTCAGCGACATAGCCGAGATCGAGGATGCAGTAGAGACGAGGATCCTGCGGCATCGGTTGGGGGAGACCTACTAGATCCATCGTATTTAGATCTCCTGATCGCCGGGGCGTTCCTGAAGGAACCGCGCGACCCAGCCGATGTCATAAGTGCCGCGGATAAAATCCGGGTGGGAGATGATTTCAAGCTGGAAAGGGATGGTGGTTTTAATGCCACGGACCGTGAACTCGCCGAGGGCTCGCTTCATGCGGGCAATGGCAATTTCACGGGTTGATGCGGTGACGATGAGTTTGGCAATCATCGAATCGTAGTGCGGCGGCACGGTGTATCCCGAATAGACATGAGTATCAACACGCACACCCTTGCCGCCCGGGGCATACCAAAGGTCGATCGTGCCCGGGCTAGGAGCAAAATGGTTATAGGGGTCTTCGGCATTGATGCGGCATTCGATGGAATGGCCGCGCGGGGTGGCTTGCAAGACGTGATCGGAAATCGACTCGCCGGCCGCGATGCGGATTTGTTCTTTGATGAGTTCGCAGCCCATGACTTCCTCGGTGACCGGATGCTCGACCTGGATGCGGGTGTTCATTTCCATGAAATAGAAATTTTCCCCCGGTCCATCGACGAGGTATTCGATGGTGCCGGCATTCTGATAGTTGATTTGTCGGATCAGGTTGACTGACGCTTCACCCATGCGGGCGCGGAGCTGCGGGCTGAGAAGGGGCGACGGGCATTCCTCGATGACTTTTTGGTTGCGGCGCTGCATCGAACAATCCCGTTCACCGAGGTGGACAAAATTTCCATGGGCATCGCCCAGGATCTGAAACTCGACATGATGTGGGTTGAGCACGAGTTTTTCGAGGTAACAACTGCCGTTGCCAAAACAGACGATGGCCTCGCTGGAAGCGGCATGAAACAAGGCGATGAAATGCTCTTCCTGGAAGCAGGGGCGCATGCCGCGGCCGCCTCCGCCCGCGGTGGCCTTGATCATGACGGGAAATCCAATTTCCCTGGCCTTGGCGAGGGCGGTCTCGGCGTCCGGCAAAATGTCGGAACCGGGAGTGACTGGCACCCCATAGGCAAGCGCCGTGGCACGAGCCGTCGCTTTATCGCCCATCAATGTGATGACTTTGGCGGAGGGGCCGATGAACGTGATGCATGAGGATTCGCAGATTTCAGCGAAGCGGGCATTTTCTGCTAGAAACCCATAACCGGGATGGATGGCGTCCGCGCCGGTGATTTCCGCAGCGGCGAAGATGCGGTCCATTTTGAGATACGACTCCTTGCTGGAGGCCGGGCCGATGCAGACGGCTTCATCGGCCAATTGGACATGCATCGAATCCACATCGGCCTCCGAATAGACGGCGATGGATTGGACATCGAGTTCGCGGCAGGCGCGGATGATGCGGAGGGCAATTTCGCCACGGTTGGCGACGAGCACGCGTTTGAACATGAGAGGAAAATCGGTGGCTGTGAATCAATGACGCGCGGGCCTTACTTGAGGAGAAAGAGGACGTCTCCATATTGGACGGGGCTTCCGTCCTCGGCAACGATTGCTGAGATGGTCCCGCCTTGCTCTGCTTTGATTTCATTCATCACCTTCATGGCCTCAATGATGCAAACGGTTTGGCCCACCGAAACGATGGAGCCCACCTCCACTAAATTCGGGCCGTCTGGCGCGAGTTTCAGGAAGAAGGTGCCGACCATGGGCGAGGTGATTTCCCGGCCTTCTGGGGCGGGGGCGGGAGCGGAAGCAGCTGCGGCGGGAGCGGGAGCGGTGGCGGCGGCCGGGATCGCATGAGGGACGACCGGGGTCGGCAAACTGCCGAGCAGTGCGCGAAAATCTTCAAGGTCCGTGCCTTTTTTGAGTTTGATGTGAAAATCCTTCTTGGTGAGATCAAAAAGGGTGAGGCCGTGCTCATTCATGAGCTCGACGATGTGACGGATTTCCTGAAGGTCCACGTTGAAAAGAGGGTTGGTTAGAGAAAAGCGAAAACGACACACTCGGCCACGCTTCGCCTATAAAAACTAGAATGGCACGACCCGAAGCGTCAAGCCGGAACACGTCCACCATGCGCAACACCGTCCAATTCACGAAAAAAGAATGTATTTTCCCGAATTTCACGGCCGCGCGTGACTTGTGGCGCGTTGACATTGCGCCGCTTCCCGATCACCGTGGCGTGCATGGACACGATGAAACTTCTTTTGGGTGCCACCGTTGCGCTGCTACTGGGCGCATTTGCGATGTCATGGCAGGGCATGAACCGTGACGTCAAAAACTCGCCGCCGGATGAAATTGCCCGCCTCAAAAAGCAAGTGGCTGAGCTTCGGAAGGAGCAAGATCAGCTCCAACTGGAAAAGCAACTTCAGCAGCTGAAAACCGCGCCCGCGCCAAGTGCGAGCGCCACGGAAATCGAGGCGCTGAAAGCGCAGCTTGAAGCGAACAAAACCGCGTTGCAGGAGTTAGGCTCGGCGAAAAACCCAAGCCAGCGCGACGCCAAGGTTGCGCAAGCCGAGGAAGGCTTGCTGAGCCAGCGCGATCTCGAGAAGGGTGATGCCGAACTTCGCCGCGCCCGCATGATCGGCGAAGCCCTGCTCATCGGCCGAGTGAAAGAATATGTCGCAGACGCGCAATATGGCGGCTTTATCACCTTCGAAATCGCCATGCCCGATCAGGTGCAGGTCGGCACCATCCTGGCCATCCGCCGCAAAACCGGCATCCTCGGTCAACTCAAGGTCTCGGATGTTTCGGCCGAGGGGGGGGTCGCGAACCCGCTTGCCGGCTTCGGCCCGGCCCAACCGAAAGTCGGCGACGAGCTCATCCTGCCCCCGCAGTATTGAGGGGGATTGGAGATTGAAGATTGGAGATTGGAGATTTCAGATTTCAGATTTCAGATTTCGAATTTCTTTCACATCACGCATTCCCCGTTCATTTGAAATCACCACTCCAGCGGCCTGGCATCACGGTGGGCATGATATCGCTCGGTTGCGTGAAGAACCTGATCGATTCGGAAGTCATGATCGGTCATTTGGCGGAGGCGGGCATGCGGCTCACCCCGGATCCAGAGCTTGCGGATGTGCTTATCGTCAACACGTGTTCGTTCATCGACCGTGCGAAGCAAGAATCGATTGACGCGGTTTTTGGAGCGGTCCGTGCGCGCAGGGAGGATCCCGATCGCACCCGCCAAAAAATCATCGTTGCTGGCTGTCTTGCGCAGCGCTTTGCCACTCAACTCCCCGGCATCATGCCTGAGGTGGACGCCTTCATCGGACTGGATCAAATCACCAAGATCACCCCGATCATCGAGCATTTGTTAGGGAAACGGAATGACGCGGAGGTGGCGAAAACCGAGGGCCCCTCCGCCACCGACGACCCGCGGGATTTTGTGACTCTGAAGCCCCAATATGTGCCGGACTCGATGACGCCGCGGTTTCGTCTCACGCCGGATCACTATGCCTATGTGAAGATTGCCGAAGGATGCAATCACACCTGCAGCTTCTGCATCATTCCAAAGATCCGAGGCCGCCACCGGTCGCGCACGCAGGAATCCGTGGTTCGCGAGGTTGAGGCGCTGGTGAAATCCGGCGTGAAAGAAATCAACCTGATCTCGCAGGACACGACGTATTTTGGAATGGACCGCTGGCAGGGCGAGCGCCCGAAACCCGGCTCGCAGGTTGATTCGAGCAAGGGGGAATCACTCGGTACTTTGTTGAGTGCGATCAATCGGATCGAGGGAGATTTTTGGGTGCGTCTGCTCTACACACACCCCGCGCATTGGTCGGACGAGTTGATCCACACTCTTGCCGCGTGTGACAAGGTGGTCAAATACGTGGACATCCCACTTCAGCACATTTCCGATCGAATGCTCAAGGCGATGAAGCGCGACACCCGCGCGGATGACATCCGCGACCTGCTGCGCCGGATGCGCGCGGGCATCCCCGGGCTTGGCCTTCGTACGACGTTCATCGTAGGTTTTCCGGGTGAGACCGAGGACGATTTTGATGAATTGTTAGAATTCATCCGCGAGTTCCGTTTTGAACGTGCCGGGGTTTTTCAATACTCGAGGGAAGAGGGCACGCGCGCCTATCAGATGGGCGGCCAACTTCACCACATGACGCGCAAGAGCCGCTGGTCGCGCGCCATGGCCGAGCTCCAACGCATCGCGGGTGAGACCAATCAAGCGCAAGTCGGCAAGCAAGTCCGCGTACTGGTCGAGCAAGCCGGCATTGCCCGCACCCCGTGGGACGCACCGGAAATTGACGGGTCGGTCATGGTGGATGCCTCACTGCCGGTGGGAGCCTTCGCGACGATCACGATTGGCGACTGGCGAGGGTATGACCTGGTGGCGGAACAATAAACCGGGCACGGAGCGGGGAGTCGGCGGCGCGTCTTAGGCCGTCACGGCGCTGCGGTCGTCATTGAGGCCGGATTTTTCCAAGAAATAATCGTAACCACCGGTGTAGCGGGTGACGATGCCGTCGTTGATATGGAGGGTGGTTTCGGCGAGGGTGCGGATGAAGTGGACGTCGTGGGAGATGAACACGAGGGTGCCTTGGTAAGACTTGAGGGCATTGACCAATGAATCGATGGAGAGGATGTCGAGGTGAGTCGTCGGTTCGTCCATGAGCAGGAGGTTCGGTGGATCGACGAGAAACTTGACCAGGTTGAGGCGCGATTTCTCACCACCTGATAGAACGCCGCAGCGTTTTTCGACGTCGGTGCGGCGGAAGAGAAAGGTGCCGAGGATGGAGCGGGCGTCCTCGTCGCGCAGGGTGGTGCAGGCACCCATGACTTCCTCGAGCACCGTGTTTTCCTCGTTGAGGGATTCGATCCGGTGCTGCGAATAATAACCGAGCTTCGTGGCATGGCCTGGATCGCGTTTGCCTGCGTCGATGGGCAGGATGCCCGCAAGAATTTTGAGCAAGGTCGACTTGCCGGAGCCGTTCGGTCCGACGAGCACGATGCGGTCGCCGCGCTCGACGGTGAGGTCGAGATTTTTGTAGATGCGTTTGGTGCCATAGGATTGGCCGACCTTGATGAGGTCCATGACTTTTTGATTGGAGCGCGGCGGTTGGGGGAAGCTGAACTTGAACGGTTTGCGCGGCGCGCGGGGTTTTTCGATGCGCTCGAGTTTTTCCAATTGTTTGACGCGGGATTGGACTTGCGACGCCTTGGACGACACTTGGCGGAATCGGTCGATGAAATCCTGGATGTGTTCGATTTCCTTGTTTTGATTTCGATAGGCCTGCACTTGCTGATCGTAGCGTTTTTCTCGTTGATCGAGAAAGGCGGTGTAATTGCCGGTGTAGGAAATGAGCTTGGCAGCGTCCGGGTCGATTTCGACGACCGTTTCGATCAGGGTGTCCATGAAATCCCGGTCGTGGGAAATCATCAGGATGGCCCCTGAATAATTGAGCAGATACCGTTGAAGCCAGAGGAGCGAAAGCAGGTCGAGGTGATTGGTTGGCTCATCGAGCATGAGCAGGTCGGGTTCCATGACGAGGAGTTGGGCGAGGTGGGCCCGCATAATCCAACCGCCCGAGTATTGCAGCGCGGGTTGGTGGAAGTCTCCCTGTTTGAATCCGAGACCGCTGAGGATTTTTTTCGCCTTGGGTTCGAGTTGATAGCCGTTGAGGTGATTGAAATGGTCTTGGGCTTTGGCGAAATCCGGATGCGAGAGGTCGCCGGTTTTTTCATGCACGCGGATGGTGCGGAGAAGGCCGATCATTTCCGGGGTGATGCCCATGGCGATTTCGAGGATCGTTTCGTCGGTGGGAGTGCCGGCTTCTTGGGGGAGGTAGCCGGTGATCGCGTAATCATCGCGTTCGATGCTGCCTTCATCGGGTGAGTCCTCGTTGAGGATCATGCGGAACAAGGTGGATTTGCCGGCACCGTTGGGGCCGACCAATGCGACGCGTTCGCCCCAGTTGATGGACATTTCGGCTTCGCGGAGCAGGGTGCGGCCGCCGAGGGTCTTGCTGAGTTGTTTGATGGTGAGCACGAGGCGGGTGTAGAGGAGGAGTGGCCGTCGAGCAAGAAATTCGGGACGAGAGAGAAAATGCTGTGGGAAGTCCACGATTGCCCTTGACGAGGAGGGGTGCCGGCGGGCTTTATGGGCACTTCAATCACACGCTCATGTCCTTTTTCACCATCCCCCTTCCCTTGGTGCCTCGCGGCATCGCTCGTCTCTCCATGCTCACCAGCCTGGTCGCGCTTTCTTGCGTCGGCAGATTGCAGGCTCAGGATTTTGAAGGCAAACCCATCTCCGAAGTGGCCGTTCGTTACACAGGTGCCAAGACCGTGGACGAAGATCGCTTGCGCAATCTCATGACTTCAAAGGCTGGCACTCCCTATCATGCGGAGAGCTTGGACAATGACATCAAAGCCCTCTACGAAAGCGGTTTAGTGGATGACGTCCGCTTCCTTGCCGAGCCACTGGGCGACAAGGTGAAGCTGATCGCCGAGGTCACCACACGCCCCGGCCTGGGCGGCGTTGGCTTCATGGGCAACACGATTTTCACCGATAAAAAACTCGCCAAGGAATCGAAGATGAAAACCGGCGGGGCCTTGAGTGATGAGCAGATTCTCGAAGCACGCCGGAACATTGAAAAATACTACCAAGGATACGGCTACCCGGACGTGACGGTCACCCACCGCATGCAAACGACCGACCGGCCCGGCCTGTCTGACTTGATTTTCGTGATTGATGAAGGCCAGAAAAATGAGATTCGCAAAATTCGTTTTGAAGGCAACAACGCGTTCACCGGGCCAGAGCTCCGGAAGGAAATGAAGCTCAAGCCCAAAGGATGGTTTTCCTGGTTGACCAAATCAGGGCGTTTTGAATCGAACCAATTGGACACGGATTTGGACGCGGTGTTAGATTATTATCGCAGCAAAGGTTACCTGCGGGCGAGCAGTTCCGGCGTCCGCCGTGAGCCGGTGGGTGATGGCCGGGTGGATTTGGTGATTCCGATCGACGAGGGGGACAAATACATCGTTGCCGCCGTGGGTTTTGCCAAAATGACCGTTTTCAAATCAGAGGAACTCTATCCGGGGCTGACGCTCAACGCGAACCAGGCGTATTCCTCTAAAGCCATGCGCGCCGACATCACGATGATCCGCAGTTATTATGGATCGCGGGGATATGCGGACGCCTTGGTGACGCCGGACATCCGCGACGCCGGACCTAACAGGGTTGGCATCACCTACCGGGTGACAGAAGGTTCGCGTTTCAAAGTGGGCCGCGTGAACGTTGCGGGCAACACCAAGACTCAAGACAAGGTCATCCGTCGTGAAATCCCGCTCAAACCGGGTGACATGTTCAACTCGGTCGAACTCGAAACCACTCAGGCCCGCCTCAAAAACCTGCAATACTTCGGCAATGTGGAAGCCACGGGCATTCCCGGCAGTTCCGGCTACCGCGATGTGAATGTGCTGGTTGAGGAAAAGGCCACCGGTTCGGTGGGCGTCGGGATGGGTTTCAGCTCGGTCGACAGCATCGTGGGTTTCGTCACGCTCGAGCAATCGAACTTTGACTTGTTCCATCCTTGGAACTTCACAGGTGGCGGACAGCGCTTCGCGATGAATCTGCGTGCGGGTTCCCAGCGTTCCGAATTCAGTGTTTCGTTAGTGGAGCCATGGTTCATGGACCAGCAACTCGCGCTCGGCGGCGAGCTCTTTTACAAGGAATCGAGTTACTTCAGCGATTTTTACGACCAGACGAATATGGGTGCCGCGATTTCGCTGCGCAAACCGTTCGGCCCGAAAGGCTCGCTCAAGGGCGAGTATCGCATCGAAACCATAAACGTGGATTCAAGTGTGGACAGCGGCGATTACGACGGCTTTGGCGCCCTGTCCCAGCTTTCTCAAGAAAACATCGGCGGAGACTTCCTTCGCAGCGCGCTCAGCGCCAATTATGTGTATGACAGCCGCGACAGCAGCATCCAGCCGCGCAGCGGGCATAAGATTGATTTGGGGCTCACGTTTGCCGGCGTCGGCGGTGATGTGAACACCCTCACATTTTCCGCCCAAGCGCAGAAATACTGGAATTTGAAGTGGGATTCGATTTTCTCGGTGAATAGCGAGTTGGCTTTTGTGGATGGCATCAGCGGGGACGTCCCCATTTTTGAGCGGATGTTCCTGGGTGGTGGGCGCACTCTTCGCGGGTTCAAGTTCCGTGATGTTGGCCCGCGCGACGTCGGTTACACCAACGATGTGTATGGGGGTCAATCTCTCGGGTTTCTCTCGATGGAATACACCGTGCCCATCATTGAAACCGTCCGCGCCGCCGTGTTTTCCGATATGGGCTTCGTGAACTCAAGCAGCTGGGACCCCAGCCCGAGTGACCTCTACACCGACGTCGGCCTGGGCATCCGCCTGAAATTGCCGATCAGCCCGTTGCCGCTCGCCCTTGACTATGCGATTCCGGTTTCAACGCCCGACAAACAAGCGGACCAAGGCGGTCAGTTCAATTTCTATCTGAACTATCAGTATTGATGTTCTGTGTGCCGGCGGCCTGTCCGCCGGCAGCTTGTAACGACGGCCTGTGACGGCAGCGTTTGTTGACGCCTCGGTGGAATGCCCGGGCCAAACCATGATCGATCCGTTAGACAGGAAGTTGCTGCGCGACATCGGCCGGATGAAGGGGCAGGTGCTGGCAGTGAGTTTGGTGATGGCGTGCGGGTTGGCGATGATGATCATGACGCGCAGTTTGATTCTCACTCTGGAATCCACGCGCGCCACCTACTATCAGCAATACGCGCTCGCCGATATCTTCGCCACTTTGAAACGCGCGCCGCTCGCTGTGGCGGAACGGTTCGCCACCTTGCCCGGCGTGGCGACCGTGGAAACGCGGGTGGTTGTGGACGTGACGCTCGATTTGCCGGGACTTTCCGCGCCGGCCACAGGCCACATCATTTCCTTGCCCGAGGACGGTGCGGAGCAAAAGCTCAATCGGGTGTTTTTGCGCAGCGGGAGGTTTCCGATGACGGCCAACCGTCGTGAGGTCGTGTTAGGTGAGTCGTTCGCCAATGCCAACGGTTTGAAACCCGGCGACTCGATGGTGGCCGTGATCAATGGCCGTCGCGAAACCCTGCAAATCTGTGGCATCGGTTTGTCGCCGGAGTTTGTGTTCGAAGCGCGCGCCGGCGAAACGCTGCCGGATCACCGGCGATTCAGCGTGATCTGGATGAACTATCACGCACTCGCCGTGGCCTATAACCTGGACGGTGCGTTCAACGACATCTGCATCGACCTCGCACCCGGGGCACCGTCCGCGCCGGTCATCGCGGAGATGGACCGGGTGCTCGCCCCCTATGGCGCGGGCGGCGCTTTCCCACGAAAAGACCAGGCGTCCGTCCAACGCCTTGATGACGAATTGCGGGTGCTTCACTCGCTGTCATTCATCTATCCGTTAGTATTCCTGAGTGTCGCGGCTTTCATGGTCAACGCCGTGCTTTCCCGAATCGTCCGGCTTCAGCGCGAGCAGATCGCGCAGATGAAGGCGCTCGGATATTCGTCGCGCCAGGTGGGGGTCCACTATCTCAAGTTCGTGGTGGTCATCGGCGTGCTGGGCACTGTCATCGGCATCGCAGCCGGGCGATTGTTAGGTGCCCAGTTGGTCGATCTTTACACCCTGTTCTTCCGTTTTCCCTCGTTGGTTTTCCGGATGGACCATAGCGCGCTCGGGATCGCCCTGTTGATCAGTCTGGGTGCCTCGGTGCTGGGCGTGTTGAGCGTGGTGCGCCAAGCGGTGAAACTTCCGCCTGCGGAGGCGATGCGGCCCGAACCCCCCGCAGATTTCCGCCCGTCGTTTTTCGAGCGCATCGGCCTAACGGATTGGTTCAGTCCGACATTTCGGATGGCGCTGCGCAACATCGAGCGGCGTCCGTGGCAGGCGGGATTCACGTGTTGCGGCTTGGCCTTGGCGACCGGCTTGATGGTCTTGCCCGGCGCGATGAGCGACAGCATCGATTACCTGCTCACCTTCCAGTGGAACAGCGTCCAACGACAGGATGTGGCGGTTTTCCTCACAGAACCCTCCTCGGAAAAAGGGCTGCATGATCTCGAACACCTGCCGGGGGTCATCCGGGCCGAACCGATCCGCAGCGTCGGCGCGCGACTGAAATTCGGCCATCACCAGCGGAAACTCTCGATCACTGGCATTTCCCGGGGAGCCGACCTGAACCGTTTGCTGGATGATCGCGAGTGTCCGATTGAGATGCCGAGTGAGGGCTTGCTCATGTCGGCCAAGCTCGCGGAAATTCTGGGTGCGAGGATTGGAGACGCGGTGCGGGTGGAGGTGTTAGAAGGTCGGCGGGCGGTCGCGGATGTCCCGATCCACGGGTTGGTGACGGATTTCGCCGGGGTGTCCGCGTATATGGATATCGGGGCCTTGCGGCGGATCCTCAAGGAAGGAGACACGGTGAACGGGGCGTATCTCACGGTGGACGAGCAGCGCTGGGATGATTTCATGCGCGAGGTGAAGGACACGCCGCGATCGGCATTTGTGATGGTCAAGCGCGACCAGCTTGCGGCATTTCGTGAGACGACGGGTCGGAGCATCGGGATCGTTCGCAAACTCTACTTTGTGTTGGCGGTGATTGTGGCGTTCGGGGTGGTCTATAACAGTGCGCGGATCGCTCTTGCCGAACGCAGCCGCGAATTGGCGACGCTGCGCGTGATTGGGTTCAGTTTGGCGGAAGTGCGCGGGGTGTTAGTTGGCGAGTTATGCTTATTGGTGTTATTGGCCTTGCCGGCCGGCTTGTTGTTCGGGCACGGGCTGGCCTTGCTCATCATGGCCTCATTCAGCACGGAGACCGTCCGCTTGCCGATTTTGATCCGTTCCTCCACTTACTCGATCGCAGTGATCGTCGTGCTCACCGCGTCGGTTTTTTCGTTTGCCTTGGTCAGCCGGATGCTGGCGAAGCTCGATCTGGTGAGTGTTTTGAAAGCGCGGGATTGAGATGCCGAGGTCAGGACAGATTTGAGAGAGGAATGAGCGCATGATTTTCGCGATTTATCCAATGACGTGAAGTTGAGGAAGAATCGACTCGCAATGATGAATCATCCGAAGTAATATTCACGGCATGGCTGCCGTTTTAGAAATCATTCAGGAAGTTCTCAATCTTCCGAGAACAGACCGGTCGTACCTCGTTAAAAAGCTCATCGAGAGTCTAGAAGCGGATGATTCTTTTATCGTTGAGGAGATGGAGACATTCCATCGTCGCTCGCGCGAAGTCCGCGAAGCATCAGTGATGCCGCTGACCCTTGAGCAGCTTGAGCAAGGTGTAAATGCACGGTTTGCATGACAGGTCTTATCATCCATCCTGAGGTCAAGGAGGAGCTTGTAGAGGCTGCCAATTGGTATCGCGCCATTGATTCCGAACTGGGAGAAAGATTTCTTTTCGAAGTATTTCAAGCCATTCGCAAGGCTCAGGGAACGCCCTTGCGTTATCGAATGATCGAGCCTCCGTATCGACGGATTCTTTGCGAAAGCTTCCCTTATCGGATCGTCTTCGAAGTGATTGAAAACAGGCAGGTCGTGCACATTGTGGCGGTGACACATCAAATGCGCCATATGGATCAATGGAAGAAACGCCTCTAAAATGCCCTGAATTGCAGCAGTTTGAATGGAGTTGGGCTTTGCCATCCCATCGGGTACTCGCGCAGATGCTGGCGAAGCTCGATCTGGTGAGTGTTTTGAAAGCGCGGGATTGAGAGGTTTCGAAAAAGATGATACATCAGCGTATGTGGTGGCGTATGCCTGAAATGCAGCGCATTTGGGTTCCATGGGGGCTGGTCCTTTTATTGACCGGTCTTGCGGAGGCGGATTGGAAGCCCTTGTTCAATGGCAAGGACCTTTCCGGTTGGTCTGGAGATCCCCGGATTTGGTCGGTCAAGAATGGAGTACTCACCGGAGAGACCAACGCCACCGACAAAAAACTCACGGCCAATTCCTTTCTCATCTGGCAGGGTGGTGAACCGGCGGATTTCGAGCTCGAATACAAGGCCCGCATCACCGGCGATAATAACTCCGGCGTGCAATACCGCAGCAAAGTCCGAGACGCCGCGTCCTGGAGCGTCGGGGGCTATCAGATGGACTTGCATCCCAACCCGCCGTATCTCGGCCAACTCTATGAGGAACAAGGTCGCGGCCTCGCCTGTCTTCGCGGCCAACGTGTGACCCTTGACGACAAACCCGAGGTGACCGGCACACTCGCGATGCCCGTGGTCAATCTGGCCGACTGGAACACGTATCGCATCGTTGCCCGCGGGCACGTGCTCCGGCATTTTGTCAATGGCGAGCTCGCCGCAGAGATCACCGATGTGAACCCCGCCAAGCGTGCCGCCAAGGGCGTGATTGCCCTGCAAGTGCACGCCGGGCCCGGCATGAAGGCGGAGTTCAAGGATTTGCGGCTCCAGGAATCGACCTCGAACGACAAGGTTCCCGCAAATGACCCGGGTCCTGAAAAACCTATCACCGGTTCCTGACCACGAACCGGGTTTCCAAACACCTAACAGACTAACAGTTAACAGGACAAATCCGTCAGGTCACGCTATTCACCTTCACCGCACACTCCCAGCTCATGAACTCCCGATCCACCCGCCGTAGTTTTATTAAGAAGACCGCCCTGATCGCAGGGATGCCCACGATCATTCCGGCCTCCGTGCTCGGTAGGGACGGCAGTGTGGCTCCGAGCAACCGGATTGTTCTTGGCGGCATTGGGATAGGTCCGCGCGGACGGGAGGTGCTTGGAGCGTTTCTTTCGCAAGCGGACGTGCAGTTTGTCGCGATAGCGGATGTGCAGAAGTCGCGCCGTGAGATTGTTCGGAAAACCGCGAACCGGCATTATGGCAATGAGGACTGCAAGGCCCACAATGATTTTCGGGAAATTCTCGATCGAGCGGACATTGACGCCGTGCTCATCACGACGGGAGACCGGTGGCATGCTCTGGGGTCGATCCTTGCTGCCAAGGCGGGCAAGGACATCTATTCCGAAAAACCCTGTGCGATGACGCTTGCGGAATGCCGGGAACTTGATGAGGCGATCCTGAAACACCAGCGCGTCTATCAGGCAGGCACCCAGCGCCGCAATGTGGATAATTTCCGTTTTGCCATTGATCTCGCGCGCGGCGGGAAACTCGGGAAAATTCACACCGTGCATGCTGGCATTCTCGCACCTGTGAACGATCTTCCGCCCTTGCCTGGTGAGCCCGAGCCGGACCCTGCGGAAATCGATTGGGATCGCTGGCTCGGCCCGGCACCGCTTCGCCCGTATAACAAGCGCTATGTGGAAGGCCAATGGCGCGGCCACGAGGGGCTTGCCGCCGGTTATAAAATCCTCGAATGGGGGTCCCACACGGTCGATCTTTGTCAGTGGGCGGCCGATGCCGATGGCACCGCGCCCGTGGAATACGAAGCGTCCGGCACCACGATCCGTGCCCGTTACGCCAATGGCATCCAACTCGTGATGCGCTTGTCCGGCTTCAACAATGAAGGCGAATGGCTCGGCCTCGGCACTTGCCCGGTGCGCTTCGAAGGCGAGGCCGGTTGGGTGGAAGCGGGCGACAACGGAAAAATCGCCACGCGTGATCCGGCACTGCTTGCTGCTGGCGCGCCGAAAGAAATGGCCGGAACCGACCCGAGCAAGCATGTCCGCAATTTCCTTGACTGCGTGAAATCCCGGGCCAAACCGGCCTGCAACTCCACCGTCGCACGCTATGGCCATGTCGCCTGCCACGCCGCCGCCATCGCATGGAAACTCGGCCGAAAATTGCGTTTCAATCCGGTCACCGATGGCTTCCTCGGCGACGCGGAAGCCGACGCGATGCGCAGCCGTGTCCGCCGCGCTCCTTGGATCGCGTGACTTCCAGCCTGGTTTCCCGGACCGCCAAACGCCTGATCCCAACGCAGGCGTTTGGCCTCATGGGCCCCTTTTCTCCGCAACGCATGGGAGCAAGTCATTTTCTCGATAATAGGAGTCTCCTATTATTTCCTCCCAGCCTGGTTTCCCGGACCGCCAAACGCCTGATCCCAACGCAGGCGTTTGGCCTCATGGGCCCCTTTTCTCCGCAACGCATGGGAGCAAGTCATTTTCTCGATAATAGGAGTCTCCTA
>CAIYYV010000292.1 GCA_903930425.1 Akkermansiaceae bacterium
TGCAGCCCAATCAACCGATCCAGCTCCCGGAAATACCCGCCGATTTGGGTTTGTTCGGTGACGCTTGGAATACTTATTCCAAGCTCGGTGAGCATATCCATTACGATATAAGGGATGTTTCCGGTCCTTGCTTCTTCGCTAATCTTCTTGGGTAGACGGATCCCAGTGCTGAAAAAAACAAAACTTCGGTCAGCCGAGAAATTGCTCAGAACATAAGTTCGCTGATATGCGTTAAATTCACCATCTGCGAGGTGCATGTATCCTACAGTGGCTCCATTCCCAGCAACCGTTATAGCGGGACCAGTAAAAGCTGCGACGTCGATTTTGTATTTTTTAATTCCAGAAGTGTAGAAGTCGTAGATGCCATCTGAGGTCATTGCGTTGGCATCCAGTTTCCCTGTGGTCACGTTCGCCACGGTGCCAAGCATCTTCTCCTCCCACGCCCCCTCAAACCCCTTGAAGCGGATCTTCGGCACCTTGCTGTTGCTTCGCTCCGGCATCTCAGTTTCCCGCGAGTAAGGTTTTCAGTTCCGCGAGGCCTTTGAGGTCAAACTCGTTGGCGTCGAGGTCCGCGATCATCCCTGCCAGCTCGGTCTCGGCTTGCTGGATTTGGCGGGCGTTGTCGGCATAGGTGAGGCGATACTTTTCCACGAGGGCTTCCAGTTTGCGGGTCAGGCGATCGAGCTGCTGATCGGGCAGGCGGTGGAGTTCCTCACGGAGGGGAATTATCCATTTGCGTTCCAGGAGTTCATGCACCTGCGCATCACTCAGGCCTTCAATGGTCTGCTTGGTCTTGAGGTGGAGCGCGTCGGTTTCCTTTTTGAGCGCGGCTTTCAGGGTTTTCTCCTCGGCCTGCCATGCGGCCACCTGGAGGATCCTGGCCTCGTAGGATTCGGGGTCGAACTTGCCGGATTTTTTCTCCTCGGCTTGCAGGCTCTTCGCCTCTTTGGCCACGGCGGCAGGGACGAACTTGTCGCCCTCCTCGTTGACGACTTCCTGGGAAATCGCGGCCTCTTTTTCCTCCTCGCTGAGGCTTTCGAGGGTTTCCTCGATCCCGGCGGTGATTTCGCTGAGGCGGTTTTCCTTTTCCCGCAGGGCATCCAGCTCCGGCTGGAGGTGGACGCTCTGCACCAGCGCGAAGGGCAGGATGCGGCCTTTCCAGCCGTCTTGCAGTTCCGCCTTTTCGCCCTTGCTGGTCTTTTCGACGAGATTCGGCTCCACCACGCGGGTGGCCTCGAAGCCTTCGGTCTGGAGGATTTCCAGATCGATGGCGATGGGCTGCCAGTGGTCGTCGAGGATTTGGTAGGCGTGGTATTTGTTGATGAGCGGCAGCGGTTTCAGCCGGGCAAAGAGGGCCTCGCTGATCACGGCCTCCTGCCGGGAGACTTGGAGGGTGAGCATCTGGTCCAGCAGCTCACGGCGGAGGTAGGCATTGAAATCGGCGAAGGCGGCGGAGAACTTTTTTCCGAATTTCT
Organism: Akkermansiaceae bacterium; assembly: GCA_903930425.1. Classification (GTDB taxonomy): domain Bacteria; phylum Verrucomicrobiota; class Verrucomicrobiia; order Verrucomicrobiales; family Akkermansiaceae; genus Luteolibacter. The sequence continues at coordinate 1,476 of CAIYYV010000292.1, forward strand.
GCACCTCGGAATGCTGCCGGGCCGCCTCGGCAAGGTCCGCCACCTTTGGCTCGACGTAAGGGGTGCCATTGTCCGTGAACAAGGCGGAGCGCAGGGTGGGGAAAGATTTCCAGAACTCCGCCAGCGCCTCCAGCTCGCTCACGGGGAGGCCGCCAAACATGGAGGCGTAGAGGTCCCAGCTTTCGGCAGGCTCGGAGGAATCCACATAGCGCGGGATATTGAGGTTGTAGTCATTCGCCTGAAGCTCCGTCTTGGGAACGAGGCGGCTGAAGCCGGGAACGGTGTCGCGCCCGATCACGATGTCGGCGATTTTCTTGATGTCGGAGGCGCGGAGACGGTTGTTTTTCCCTTCCTTGGCGAATCCCTTGGAGGCGTCCACGATGAGGACATCGCTCGCCGCCCGCCGCTGCCGGAGCACGAGGATGATGGTGGGGATGCCGGTGCCGAAGAAGATGTTCGGCGGCAGGCCGATGACGGTTTCGAGGTGGTCGTTCTCAATGAGGTTTTTCCGAATCTTGCCCTCCTCGCCGCCCCGGAAGATCACACCGTGGGGTAGAACGATGGCCATGATGCCGTTCGGCTTCAGGTGGTAGAGGTCGTGGAGGAGAAAGGCGTAGTCGGCCTTGGACTTGGGCGCGAGGCCGAAGCGGGAGAAGCGGGCGTCATTGTCCTTGTGCTGGGGGTCCCACTTCTGCGAGTAGGGCGGATTGGAGACGACGGCGTCGAGGTAGAGCGGGTTGTAGGTGTTGACGGGGTCCTTGTCGTCGAAGAAAGGCCAGTCATCCTCCAGCGTGTCGGCATTCCTCGTGACGATATTCGTCGGGAGCATGCCGCGCATGACGAGGTTCATGCGGGTGAGGTTGTAGGTGTTCTCCTTCAGCTCCTGGGCGTAGTATTTGATGTTGTCCTGATTCGCCATGTGCTTGGCGATGGAGCGGCCGATATTCAGCAGGAGCGAGCCGGAGCCGCTGGTGGAATCGTAAATCTCGATCGTCTCGCGTTCGTGCAGGTGGTGCGCGATGATCTCGGACATGAGCACGGAGACCTCGTGCGGGGTGTAGAACTCGCCCGCCTTTTTCCCCGCATTGGCGGCGAACATGCTGATGAGATACTCGTAAATGAAGCCGAGAACATCGTAGCCCTGGCGGGTATCCATGGGGATGTCCTTGATGAGTTGGATCAGGTCGCTGATGGCCTTCGTCTGCCGCGCGGCGGTGTCACCGAGCTTGCTCAGGCCGGTTTCCAGCGTCTTGAAGATGCCTTTGAAAAGGCGTTCGTGATCCGGGTGAATGAGGCGACTGAAGGCTGACAACGCATCGCGCACATGGGAGACATCGAAGTTGCTCTTGGGGTCGATCCATGTCGAAAACAGGTGCTGGTAGGCGATGAAATAGCCGAGGTTGCTCTTGATATGCTCAACGGTTTCCGCGTCCGCTTCCGAAAGAGCGCGGAGATCCTCGTCGCGGAAGTCTTGGCTTTTTGCGAAGCGCACCAACTTATCCGAAAGGTATTTGTAGAAGATGAA
>CAIYYV010000293.1 GCA_903930425.1 Akkermansiaceae bacterium
CGAATACAAAGAGATCTCCAAGCCTCTCAATGCCCAAGTCTCTAGCCAAAAGGACCGCGTTTTCAAGTTCTCACCGATCTTTGATATTTTTTCCGCCATGCTTCATGTCCGCAGCCAGAAACTCGATGATGGTGATCTCATCTCACTCGTTGTCCACCCGTTTGGCACTCCCTATCTGCTCCACGCGAAAGTACGGCAGCATGAAATCCACCTGGGCCGAAAAACCATCCGCCTCAGCGTCGGCATGCGAAAAATCAACCGCCAAACCCTCGAGTTGCTCCCTTACAAAAAAATGAAAAATGACGCCACACTGTGGCTCAGCGACGATGCCGATCGCATTCCTGTGGAGTTGCGTGCCGGTGTCTTTATCGGTGATATCCGCGCCACTCTCACCCGCTATCAGAAGTGATAAAACTACGGTCAAACCCAAGCGTCGGGTTTGACACCGCATGCGTCGTCTGTCACTCATCGCTGGCGTGACCAATCTCATGCTTCGCCCATCCAAGCTGACAAGGCATTGGCTTGCCATGCCCCGCAGACACGCCCGCATCCCATCATGGATGATCCAGTTCAGCATCAGCATGGCCTTCATGGCAGGGTTTGCGTCAGCCATTCATGCCGCATCCGCTAGACCTGGCAGCCCCCAACCGGTGAAATATGTCATCATCATCAGTGTGGACGGCATGGGCTCAGAATATATCAAACCACTTCTCGCAGGCGATCCTGCCAATGAACTCACCACATTCAAACGCCTCCAATCCGAAGGATCCTGCACACTCAACGCCCGCAACGACCCCAACTATGCCATCACACTTCCCAACCATGTGGTCATGATGACCGGCCGCGGGGTGACTGGTCCCGCAGGGCATGCATGGAGCGAGAACAAGGACCCGGCTCCTCACGAAACGTTCGCCACTCACAAGGGGTCCTACATCGCCAGCGGTTTCGATGTCGCTCATGACAACGGCTTGCGCACCGGCATCTGGTCAGGAAAATCAAAGTTCCGATTGTTTCAACAGTCGTATGGTGCCAGCACCGGCGCGCCTGACATCACAGGCCCCGACAATGGCCGCGACAAGATTGACTTCGATAAAATCACCTCCGGAATTTCCGCCAAGAATCTAACGGATGACTTCATTCGACAAATGGCCGCCAACCCGTTTCACTTTGTGTTTTTCCACTATCAAGACCCAGATGCGACCGGGCACGGTGCCGGTTGGTCCACCAACCCCGCGAACCCCTTCGCCAAGACACTCAAGCGCGTGGACACGGAAATCGGCAGGATCATGGATTTAACGAGGAACAACCCAGCACTCAGTGGGCAAACCGTGCTCCTCGTCACCGCCGATCACGGAGGGCACGATAAATCCCACGGCGACACCTCTAACCCGCTCGATTACACCATCCCATTTTATGCTTGGGGAGCAGGGGTGTTCGCAGGCCGGGATTTGTATGCGATGAACCCGACCTGCCGCACGAGCCCAGCCGCATCCGCGAATCCTCCCTACTCGGGCGCGCAACCCATCCGCAACGGCGATGCCGTGAACCTGGCAATGCGCCTGTTAGGATGCGGCCCGGTACCCGGCTCCACCATCAACCACGCCCAGGATTTAACGGTCACAATCCCCCAAAACCTGACCCGGGAAAAACCCGCGCCGCGCCCACTCTAATTGCCGCGTGCCTCAGTGCGAGCAACCACAGCCGCCGCCACCCCCGCCACAACATCCTCCACCACCCTCCGCCTCGGCCAAATCCGCTGCTGTGGGAACACGGCCAAGTTCAAGGGTCAATGCAACGGTTTTACGAATCACCTTTTGCAGGTTTTCTAACTGCTGCTGGGCGGCGATAAACTCACGGGCGACCTCGTTTTCCAACAAGGCCTCGCGCGCAGCCTCAAACTCGCGCACCTCAGAAGCCCCAAGCTGAATTCCAGCGTGCTGTTTTTGATGCAGGTCCTCACCCCGTTCATGGATGCTTTGGTATTGAAGGCGGGCCGCCTCATCGTTGAGAAAACGTTCGATACTCTCTTGCAGCTGGCAAAACATCGGGTCACTGGCGATCTGCGCACAGAACTCACGGGTTTTCACAATGACAGCGGAATCTTCAGCGGTGATGGACATGCGGGTCCATAGCCTCGCTCACTCACACTGGCAATCGACAATTCAGGAAATTTCACTCCTCCGAGCCGAAACCTCGATAAAAGCGTGACACTGGACGCGTGCGCGGGTTTCGTCAGGCACATCCACTCGCCATGTCCATTGATCCACTCAAAGACGGCATTCGTTCCCAAGTGAGGATCGATTTCTATGGCAACGTCCACAAACACCTCCGCGGAACCGATGCGGATACCCGCTACGCCACTGAGGTGGCCGTGCTCAAAGTGCTCAAAGAACGCGGCTGCCCCTATGTCCCGCAATTGCTCGAAGAACATCCGGACGACCTCTACTTCGTCTCCACCAATTGCGGGAAACCCGCCACCCAGATTTCCAAAGGCAAAGCCGATCGACTCTTCTCCAAACTCGAACAGGAATTTGGCGTCCGCCATCTCGATGCCGAACCCCGCAATATCACCTATTCGGATAAACTCGGATGCTTCTGCATCATCGATTTCGAACTGGCCGAAATCCTGCCGCCACCCGCGGGCTTGCAGCCGCCTCAGCAGCCCTCACCCTAACCGATTGCCGTGTCCGACACCTCGATTCTTCAGTGGGCCGCGCTCACTCACAGCGGCTCCCGAAAACCACGCAATGACGATTCGCTTATTATCTTCGCCTCCAGCCCCGGCGGTGCCGAAACGTTAGACGCCTCCGGCTCTCGATCGCTCGCCCGGCACGATCTTGTCTTCGCCGTTTCCGATGGGATGGGCGGAGGCAACGCGGGCGATCTGGCGTCTGCTCTTCTGCTCCAGCGCATGAGTGAAATCATTCCCGAAACCTTCAAAATCGCCGCATCAGGGTTTTTCCCGGATTGTCTTGACCACCTGACCGAAGCCATCCGCTCCGTTCACGAGCATATCAATGAGGCCGCCGCC
>CAIYYV010000294.1 GCA_903930425.1 Akkermansiaceae bacterium
ACCCGGCTGTGGAACCAGGAACAGCAGTCTTTCGAAGTGCGCACGGCACCGTGCGGTTTTGGTTTGTTTAAGTGGATTCTCAATGACGATGTGGCGTTGACGAAGGCCGCCAAAGCCTCGTCATCGGCACCTGGCCCGGTGGCGAACCTGAATGATGGCGCTGTGCCGAAGAACTCGGGTGACTGGAAGGTTCCCAAGTTTACCTTCAATAATAATATGGGGACCCGCGAATGGGTGCAATATGAACTGGCTACGCCGGCCGAGGTGTCCAAAATGTCACTCTATCTGGTGACTGGCGGAAAATACACATTCCCCGAGAAGTTTAGGGTGTTGTTCCGGCAGGACGGGGTCTGGAAAGAGGCACAGGAGGTGAAGGGCTCGCTCGATGCGAAGAACCAATGGAACCGCATCACCTTCGCACCGTTTAAAACGGATTCGGTGCGCCTGGAGGTAAGCATGAAGGGCGTTACCAGTGCTTTCGCCAACGTTCGTGAATTAATCGGTTACGTGCCGTGGTATTTTGATCTGCCTGATGCCCAATATGCGGTGGCTTGGAAACAGCTTGCCGATCCCCAAGGGTTTGCCGCGCCGTGGGGACTCACCACCGCCGAGCAGCGCCATCCTGAATATAAGATCAGCTACGATGATCATGATTGCCTCTGGAATGGCCCGGTCTGGCCGTTCGCGACATCGCAGACGCTCACTGCCTTGGCCAATCTGCTGAACAACACGCAGCAGGATGTTGTGGACTCCGGAATCTATTTTGACGCGCTCATGACCTATGCCCGCAGTCACCGTCTGAAGCGCGAGGATGGGAAAGTAGTGCCATGGATTGACGAGGATCAAGATCCGCTGACCGGAAACTGGATTGCGCGTGCTGTCCACGTTGAGGTCGAGAAGAATCTGCCCCAAGATTCCAAGAAAAAGAAAAACGTCATCCAGGAACGCGGCAAGGATTACAACCATTCGACCTTTTGCGATCTGGTGATCAATGGTCTTGTCGGCCTGCGCCCGCAGTCGGATGATAAGGTTGTCTTAAATCCGCTGATCCCGGAAGGGAAGTGGGATTATTTCTGCCTCGACCGCGTCCCGTACCACGGACGGATGCTAACGATCTTGTGGGACAAGACAGGCAAGCACTACGGGAAAGGGGCTGGTCTGCGAGTTTTCGCGGATGGCAAAGAGATCGCATCCGGTAAAACTTTGTCGCATATGAACGTAGATCAAATCAAATGAGAACAGAAAAAGTTACAGACGGCTCCACCGTTGTCGCAGTTCAGTTGAACCGGTTCTATCTCTGGGCCACGTGCCTGGTGGCTGCGCTCGGCGGGTTGATGTTTGGTTACGATTGGGTGGTCATCAGTGGTGCGGATATTTTCTATGAGAAGTTTTTTCAACTGACCTCCGCCTCGGACATCGGTTGGGCGAAAGGGTGCGCGTTGCTCGGCTGTCTTGTCGGCTCGGTGGTAGCGGGCGTATTGAGCGACCGTTTCGGTCGCAAGCGGCTTCTGATCCTCTCGGCGTTGCTGTTCATTGTGTCGTCGTTGGCAACGGGGCTAGCCCACACATTTTCCCAGTTCGTGTCCTGGCGCATTGTGGGCGGTGTAGCCATCGGCATCGCGTCGAATTTGTCACCCATGTATATCGCGGAAATCGCGCCCGCCCACATTCGCGGCAAGCTGGTGTCGCTGAATCAGCTCAACATCGTCATCGGCATCGTGCTTGCACAGGTCGTGAACTGGCTGGTGGCGAAACCGGTCGCGGCTGATGCGACGACGCTGGAAATCCTGAACTCCTGGAACGGTCAGACCGGATGGCGCTGGATGTTTTGCCTGGTGGCGATGCCTGCATTGTTGTTTCTGATCGGATTGTTCTTTGTGCCGGAGAGTCCACGGTGGCTGGTGAAGAATGGCCAGTGCGATCGTGCCCGGGACGTGCTGGCGCGGCTGGGCGGAGCACAGTTCGCAGCGCAGTCGGTGGCCGACATCGAATCCACACTCATCAACGAAATCCAGCGCGTGAATTTCCGCGATCTGTTTGAGCCGGGCGTGCGGCGGATCGTTGGCTTCGGTGTGCTGCTGGCGTTCATCGTGCAATGGTGTGGCATCAACGTGATCTTCTATTACACCAAGGACGTGTTCGCCGCTGCCGGCTACAACGTTTCCGCCATTCTGCTGAACATTATTATCGTCGGCATGACGAATCTGCTGTTCACTTTCGTCGCGTTGCAGACGGTGGACCGGTTGGGGCGGCGGCTGCTGACGCTGGCGGGTTGGGCTGGGTTAGTGGTGATTTTCGTGGCGATGGGTTTTTGCTTTCACGCCCAAATCACCGGGTGGCCGGTGGTGTTGCTGGTGGTGGCGGCGATTGGCTGGTATGCGTCCACCATTGCGCCGATGTGCTGGGTGACACTGGCGGAGATTTTTCCGAACCGGATTCGCGGTGCAGCGATGGCGACAGCGGTCTTTGCGCTGTGGGTTGGCAACTTCACACTCACCTATTTCTTCCCGTTGCTGCTGGCACGGCTCGGTGCGGCGGGGATGTTTTGGGTATTTGCTGGCATCTGCGCCGTTGGCTTCGGGATCATGAAAGCGAAGTTGCCGGAGACGAAGGGTAAGACGCTCGAAGAAATTGAACGTGAGATCATCAGGCGCGAG
>CAIYYV010000295.1 GCA_903930425.1 Akkermansiaceae bacterium
AGGATCTCGTCGGTTTTGAGGATGGTGACGTTGAAGAGCTTCGAGGATTCATCCAAGCGTTTGATGATATCCATGTGTGGCGCGCTCCGGACATCGATCCCTTGCAGCATGGCTGTTAGATCCTGGCGGCACTTGTCGATTCCAACGGCATCAGCTTCTGGGATTTTTGCTTGCTCGGCGTCTATCCATGCGATTGGGCGCACGTGTTTTTGTTTGGCGAGCATGGCTAACACCTTTTTTAAAGCGGCAACCTGCGAGCCGCCGACATGGACCGTGCGGATTCCAGGCGCGCTTTGCAGCGGGTAGGCGCTATCGGCGATGACGATGAAATTACGATGGCCTAGGCGAGGGAGATTCTCGCTCAAGGAGGACTGCCATGCGTCACTGACTGAAGTTTCGAAGGAAATGGAGCAGCCGATCAGTAAAAATGGAAGGATGCACGCAAGAGCATGGAACAGTGGGCGGATCGTCATGGGATGAGTCTATTGAGGGCCATCCCACAGGATGGCATATTGGGTGAGAAAAACGGATGGGTGTTCGATGAAAATCCCTGCCACCCGGTACGGGTGATACGAGAAAAACATCAACCCGGGCCAATGTGATCGTTCTCAATTCAATTCTCAACTTCATTTCTCGCGAAATGATCAACATGTTCGTTTTCGATGCTTCACCTTCGTCCGTCACGCCGCATCCCCAGCCAGGTGAGAATTGTCGTAAGATCCGTTCGGGAACGCGGGTATCGGCCACGCAGATGAGAGTCACATGGCAGTGTTGGATTTTTGTGATGGTGCTGGGCGGATCTTCCATGGCAGTCGAGCCGCCGGGCGCGGGTGTTGTCGGCGGGCTTGTGGCACAGGACATGGAACAACTTGCGACGCCGGAGCAGGTGGCGGCTTTTACTGAGCGGGTGAAGCGTGGTTGTTATGTGTTTGGAGAGGATCGAGTGAACTCGATCCGCCGTCACGACGCGTTGCCCGCGCACTGGTTGGATGATCGTAATGCCCGGTTAGAGCAATTCTCAGGCGTCGCCCAGCCGGGTGAGTTTTATGTATTTCAGTTAGCAGTGTATGCGCCCGACCAAGAGTTGGGTCCGTTGGCGTTGCGTTGCACTGCTCTCAAGGCGGGTGGTCTCACCATTCCTGAGGCCGCCATCCGGTGTTTCAATCAGGGCGGCACGGATTTCATGGGCCGGTCTTTCCGCAAGGAGTTGCGCGTCGCCAAGGGTCGCGTTCAACCGCTCTGGATCGGCGTGCAGATTCCGCGGCAAGCGTCCGGTCGTTTCCAAGGAAACATCGTGCTCAGCGCGCCCGGTGTCGCGCCGGTGGACGTTCGGTTGCAACTCAGCGTGGCCGGTGAGTGGCTCGAGGATTGCGGTGATGCTCAGTCGTGGCGATTGTCGCGTCTGCGTTGGTTGGACTCGTCCATCGCGCAGAGCGACACGGTGGTGGTGAAGCCGTTTGTGCCATTGCGGCGCAAGGGCAACGCGTTGTTTTTGTTAGGGAGGCGGCTGACACTGGCGGATGGCGGGTTGCCGTCAGGGGTGGCATCGTATTTCAATGCCAGCAACACGCGCATCGGCGACAAGGCGGTCGAGGTGCTTGCCCAACCGCTGCAATTGATTGTGGAGACCGAGGTGGGCGCGGTGAAATTCGATACCGGCAAGGTGAAGTTTTTGCGGGAAAAACCCTGCGTCATTGAGTGGACCGCCGCCAATGACTCGCCCGCTCTTGGCTTGGAGGTGGGCGGTTTGGTCGAGTTCGACGGATTCGTGCAACTGCGCTGCGCCTTGGTCGCCAAGCAAGCCGTGGCGATTCAGGACGTTCGGTTAGAAGGCGCGTTCACTCGGGCGGCCTCCACCTACTTCATGGGTCTCAACCGCCGTGGAGGCGTACGGCCGGAGATCGTCGAGTGGAAGTGGGATCCCAACACGCAACAGGACGGATTTTGGATCGGTGCGGTCAATGCGGGTCTCAAGCTCCAGCTCAAGGGTGGCAATTTCCGTTCGCCGCTGATCAATGCCTACTATGGCCAACGCAAGCTCAACATGCCTGACTCGTGGTGCAACGGTGGCCTGGGTGGTGTCGTTCTCACCAACCAGCCCGACACCCGCGTGAAACTCGCCGCCGCCAGTGGCAAACGGCAGATGCAGGCCGGGGAGCGGTTGCAGTTTGACTTCGATTTATTTCTCACACCCTTCAAGCCGTTGGACACCGAAAACCAGTGGAAGCTGCGGTATTTCCACCCGCATCAGGGCGTGGAGGACCCCGACCTCGCGGACCCGGCGCGCATCGCTGCGATGGGTGCCAATGTCGTCAACATCCACCACAACAAGTTGCCCAACCCGTGCATCAACTATCCCTATCTGGATATGTCCTTTCCGCGACTCATCGAGTGCGTGAAAAAAGCCCACGCCGCGGGTCTGCTCGCCAAGCTTTACTACACCACCCGGGAGATCAGCAACAACCTGCCGGAACTCTTCGCCTTCCACAGTCTCAATGGCGAGGTCATCTGTCCGCCGCGCGAGGGCCAGGCAAAACCCATCACTAACAGCAATGGTGCGCACCCGTGGCTGGTGGAGCACTTGCGCGAGGACTTCATCCCCGCCTGGCGCGAAACTCTCGGAGGTCCATACAATGGCATGCTCGATCTGGCGGTCATCACCACTCCCGACTCGCGCCTCGACAACTTCTACCTCGAGGGCTTGGCCTACACCGCCGCCAAGGCCGACATCGACGGGCTCTACATCGACGACACGTCCATGGGCCGCAAGACTTCGCAGCGCGCCCGCCGCATTCTCGACGCGCGCCATCCTAACAGCCAGATCGACTCCCATTCGTGGAGCCACTTCAACTGGGACGCGGGCATGATGCCCTCCGCCTACTGTTACATGCAGAATTTCCCCTACTACAACCGCCTGTGGTATGGTGAAGGTTTTGGCTACGACGCCCGGCCGGACTTGTGGCTGGTGGAGATGTCGGGCATTCCCTTCGGGCTGATGAGTGAGATGTTAGGAGTCGGTCAGCCCTGGCGTGGCATGGTGTTTGGCGAGGTTGCCCGCCTCGGCTGGGGCGGCGAGCCGCGGCCGCTGTGGAAGGCGATGGACGAGTTCGGCATGGCCGGCACCGAGATGATCGGCTTCTGGGATGCCGCATGCCCGGTCAAGACCGGCAACCCCGAGGTGCTCGCCACCGTCTATCGGAAAAAAGGAAGCGCGCTTATCTCCCTGGCCAGTTGGAGCGCCAAGGACGAGAGCGTGCGCCTGGTTATCGACTTCAAGGCGCTGGGCATCGACTCCGCCAACGCGACTCTCACTGCCATGCCCATGGACAAGCTCCAGCCTATGGCGGTCTATCCGATATCCGAGGCCATCACGATTTCTTCCAACAAGGGCCTGCTGCTCACATTGAAACCCTGACCGGAATCCTCCATTTTTCGCCCGTGCCGGCATCCTGAGCTTTTACTGCAGGGAAGGGTAGACCACTTTGCCTTCCTTCTGTTCAATCAGATTTTCGTAAGCGCCGTAGAAGTCGCTGTTGCAATCCATCCACAAAGTGAGGCGGTGCATTTCCTCCTTGCTGAGTTTGAGGTCGTGGCCGCTTGAGAGCCATGGGTGCAGTCGTATTCATGTGATATCCGGCAGTGGGCGAATTGTGGCAGCCCAGGCATGTTAGGTTTTCGCCCGGATGCACATAGGTTGCGCTGCGCATCACAGTGCGGCAACCTTTCACCCGCGCAGATGAACCGTCGCACATGTGCTTGCCGCGAACCATCGCATTCTGGGTGGCTGTAGCAGGCAGGACTCTGGCCAGAGAAACCGGTTTTGCATGTGAGTCCGGACTTGATATCGGTGCTGGCATTCAAGAGCCTGCCGTCGTTCTCTATTCTTCAGGATGCAGCCGTATCCCGCTTTTCGTCATGCGTGTCGCCGTCATCAACCTTGTTGGACTATCAGAATCCTTGCTAGGGCCTCATCTGAGTGGACTCACTGCCTTTGCGGCCCGTCATGGCCAACAATCGTATACGCCGGCCTTTCCTGCCGTGACTTGCACCGCGCAATCGTCGCTGACCACCGGTGCATCCCCTGCACGCCACGGCATTGTTGCCAACGGTTGGTATGACCGCGAATCGGCCGAGGTGCGGTTTTGGAAACAAAGCAATCTGCTCGTGCGTGGGGAAAAGCTTTGGGACAAGTTGCGCCGCGAAATCCCCGGCTTCACCTGCGCCAAATTATTCTGGTGGTATAACATGTATTCCTCCGCGGATTTCTCGATCACACCGCGCCCGCTCTACCCCGCTGATGGCCGCAAGGTGTTTGACATCCACACTCAGCCGATGTCACTGCGCGACCAGTTGAAGCGAGACCTGGGAGAGTTTCCCTTTCGTGCGTTCTGGGGGCCCGCGGCTGGCATCGAGTCGTCCGAGTGGATTGCCTCGTCCGCCCGGTGGGTCGAAGAACATCACTCGCCCACACTCAGCCTCGTCTATCTGCCGCATCTCGATTACCCGCTGCAAAAAGACGGACCTCTTGCACCGACTCTCCCCGAGGAATTGGAAAAAATCGACCAAACGGCCAGCGATCTCATCAACTTTTATGAGTCCCGCGGCGTTCGCGTGCTGGTGCTCTCCGAATATGGCATCTCATCCGTCACCCGACCCGTCCACCTCAACCGCTTGTTCCGCGAAAAAGGTTGGTTGCTCCTCAAAAACGAACTCGGTCGCGAGACGCTCGATGCCGGTGGATCCCGTGCCTTCGCCGTGGCCGATCATCAAGTCGCCCATGTCTATGTCAATGATCCTTCCATCCGCGGGGAAGTCCGTGATATGTTAGAAAAAACGCCGGGTGTCGACGAGGTCCGCACCTCGCTGGAAACGTGGGGGAGCGGCATCGCCACCGAACGTGCCGGCGACTTCATCGCCGTCGCCAAGCCCGATGCCTGGTTTTCGTATTATTTTTGGGATGATGACGCGCTCGCTCCCGACTATGCGCGCACCCTCGATATCCATCGCAAACCCGGCTACGACCCGTGCGAGCTTTTCATCGACCCCGCGCTCAAATTCCCAAAACTCACGATCGCCAAATTTCTCCTCAGAAAAAAACTCGGTCTTCGTGGGTTGTTAGAAATTGTCCCTTTGGACGCCTCGCTTGTCAAAGGCTCTCACGGGCGCGACCATGTTCCGGTGAGTGAGCGGCCTGTTTTGTTAGGGACGCGTTTTCCCGTCGCCACTGCGGAGGATGTGCACCACGCGATTCTCGACGCGGTGATGCGCAGTGAGGCTGGGGGATTGGGGAGTGTAGGATAGACGTCTCCTGTTGTTTTCGCAATAGGGCTCACAGGTGAGAGGTCTCGCAGCTGAGGTCGGCGGATTGATCCGCTGGGCGGTCAATCCTCGAACTTTTCGGCATTGCCGCAGCGCCGTTCGATGACGATATCACCGAGAAGATCACTTTGGCGGACGACAAACTGGTTGAGCTTCATCAGTTCGAGAAGCGCGAGGAAGGTGACAATCACCTCAGCCTTGGTGGTGGCCGATTGGAAAAGCGCTTCGAATCGGCGTGATTCGCCGAGCTGGAAGTGCTCCATGAGCCACTCGATTTTATCAGAGACGGTGAATCGGTCGTCGATGATATCGCCGAAGTCGTGGGATTCCTCAAACCGTTTCAGAACATTTTGAAACGCGCGGATGAGATCAAAAATGGAAACGGCGGCAAGTGTGGGAGGGGCTTCCTCGGGACGGTCCGAGGCTTCCGGTTGGTGAGCGTAGCGCCCTTCTTGTTCCAGTTCCCGCAGCGAAAGAAAACCGGCGGCGTCCTTGAATTTTTTGTATTCAATGAGTTGCCGGATGAGTTCCCAGCGCGGGTCGTCGTCCTCCGCATCTTCCTCGGGTGTTTGTTCGACACGCGGCAGGAGCGTGCGGCTTTTCAAATACATCAAATTGGCAGCCATCACAATGAACTCGGAGGCGAGGTCGATGTTGAGCAGTTTGAATGTGTTGATGTAATTGAGGTATTGTCGGGTGATGCGCTCGATCGAAATGGCTTGGATATCGACCTCGTCTTTTTTGATGAGGTAGAGCAGGAGATCGAGCGGGCCTTCAAAAATTTCGAGGCGGACTTTGTAGTCGTTGGCTTCCACAAGGCGGGTGGTAGGGGATGTCGGGCTGCGGTGCGAGGCAAATTTCCCTCGCCTCACCGGAGGTGGCGGGTTTTACTCGCGGCGCTGCCAAGGGGAGCGACTTATGGATGCCGAGCAATCAAAAGTTTTCAACGACCGTCTGAGCCAATGGGTGGAGAGCCAGGGGTTTTGGTTTCAAGCCCGTTATTCGATGTCTCACAGCGGCATGAAAGGCTGGGCGATGCTTCATTTGTTGCGGCTCGGCTTTCGTGTGTTGATCGTTCTGCTTGTGGTGTTTGTGGGGGGCTGGATTTATTTGATGAAGCGCACCGATTCGGCACAATTCCGCAAAACCTTACGGGAAAACCTCCAGACGGGATTTGCAGCCACGGAGCTTGAAATCAAGGGCAGCAAAAGCCCGCAAGGACAACTGGATATCAGCCGTCTCGCGGCCGTTGGCGGCAAAACCACTTTCTTCAGCGCGCTGGAGGCCTATCACATCCGCTGCAAAATGGGCCTTCTCGATGGCGTGGTGGGCGTTTGGAACCCGGGAGTGGTATCCATCGCGAGATTGGATTTGGACATCCGTGCGGGTGCCGATGATGCGGAATCTGCGGCCCAATTGGCGGCATCGGTGTTTCGAAAATCCCCGACCTTTTCAGCAGATACTTTTGAAGTTGCGAATGCCACCGTGCGCTGGGGATACTCGGAACGCACCGAAGGTGGAATCGAATCCAGCACCCTGAAAATCCAGCGCACGGCCGCGGGGTGGCGCCTGAATTTTCAAGGCGGTTTGTTTCATCAGAATTGGCTCAGCAAACTGGAAATCGTCAACCTCGTGATGCTCTGTGAGGGCGGCGGTCTGGTGTTTGAGAAGGCGGAACTGAAGCAGGGGGACGGCACTGTGAATTTCACCGGGCTGCGTTTGACCGGCGGAGAGCGCCCCCAAGCCCATGGCACTGTGAAAATCCGCCACATCGCATTGGACAAAATTTTACCTGCTGCCCTAACGAATTTTCTGGAAGGTTCCCTTTCAGGGGATTTTCAAGTGTTTGGATCGACCAATTCTTCCGAGGGGATCGGCTTCGAGGGTCAAGTGGTCATGGATGGAAAGGATGTGATCACCCTGCGTGAACAAATCCACCTTCTCAAAGCCCTCTCCGTCGTGGACTTTGCGAGAAATTACCACCGCATCGATTTCAGGGAAGGCTCGTTCCAAATGAAAACCACCAGCGGGGGTTTGGTATTGTCAGAGGTCAAGATGAAGGCAGAGGATTTGCTCACGCTCGACGGCAGTCTAAAGGTGCGACTCCCCACTCAGGCGGAAATCCAAGCGGCCGTCGGACAAGGTTTCGGCATCGAAAATTCCCCCGTGTTTACCGGCGACAACCCGTCTATCCCCGGCCGGGAAGACTCCAAAAAAGAATCGGATTTCACCTTGAAACGCGCCGCCCAGGAAGCCCGCCGGATCAAGGAAGGCACCCAGAGTCCCGACTCCCTTTCTTTGTTCGACCGCCTGAATCTGAGCTTCGAAATGCGCCGCCTGCAAAACCAAACGTCCGAACGCATGTCCCGGATGCTTCGCTACGAAGGGCTCTTCCAAATCACCCTCCCGAAAAACGCCTTCGAACGAGGAGCCCAGCTTCAAAAACTCTATCCGGCAGACCCCATCACTCACCGTGTTCCCATGAAAGTGCCCCTCGAGGGTCCCATTTATGAATTGACCCTCAAGCAAGCTGAGGAGATCTACGAACAAGGACGACGTTAGATTGGAAACCTTTTGAGCAGCCCGGAGTTTCATCGCCGTGGGTTCCGAAAAACGGAGTTGATCCACCCCTGATTCCCGATGAAAACCCTCCCTGCTTCCCTCATGCTCGCGGGCCTGCTTTCACCCGTCGTCGCCTTGGCCCAAACCGAATCCTCCCTCCCGGGGAAAAACCCGGCTGAGTCCGCGACTAAACCCGGTCCCCAACGGCCTTTCCTCGAAACGTGGAAAGCCGCTGACGTGAACCGCGATGAATTCATCTCAAAAGAAGAATTCGACGCAATCCCCCGTATCCAAAATCTCCCAGAAGAAAAACGCCTGCACCTCTTCCAACGCCTTGACAAAGACTTGGATGGAAAACTCAGCCGCGAAGAAATCGCCCGAATCTCCCGCCCTCATGATGGACAAAAATCGTCCATGCAACGGCTCTGGGAACTCGATGTGGACAAAAGCGGCGGCATCAGCCGCGACGAATTTAAAACCGGGCAGCTTTTTAAAAAATTACCTCCAGAACGCCAAGACGCACTTTTTCTGAGGCTTGATACCGACCAAGATGGCGTGATCACTCCCAAGGACAAACCGGAACCTCCGTTCAAACGCAACGCCACGCCCCATCTCCCCCAAATACCCGCTGGCAAAATGCCCGTGCGCCCTCGGCCGGAATGGGCCCACCTCGTCCGACAATTCGATCAAAACGGCGATCGCGCCTTGTCGTTTGACGAATTCCGCGTCAGCCCTGCCATCAAGGATCTGCCCGAGCCCGAACAACGCGCCCGGTTCTCTGCCTTGGATCACAACCAAGACCAACAGCTCAGCCCACTGGATTTACCGCCCCCCTCACCCCGGACTGAGCCGCCACTTCCCCCCATGCCGCCACCCGCCCCCGCCCCAGCCCCCTCTCCTGAGGGAAAATGAGCTGGGCATAGAGTGATCAGGGTGCCGCAGACATCGATTCCGCTTTGGTGGTGCTGGCGAGCACATCCTCGCGGATGCTTCCTCCCTTGCGGGTGCTCCACCAAAGCACGACCGGCGAGGCGATGAAAATCGATGAGAAGGTGCCGACAATGATGCCGATAAAGATGATCACGCCGAAATCACGCAACGCGGTCCCGCCAAGAAAGGCTAAAATCGCCACGCTGATCAAGGTAGCTCCCGAGGTGAGCAAGGTCCGCGACAAAGTGGCATTGATGGCTTCATTCATGATCTTCTCAACCGATCCCGTCCGGATCAACAGCGTTTCCCGAATCCGGTCGAACACGATGATCGTGTCATTGATCGAATAACCCGCAATGGTGAGAACCGCCCCAACGTGAATCAGCGAAAGCTCGCCACCCATCAACACCACCACCCCTACGCAGATCACAATGTCGTGGAAAATCGCCACAAAACCACCCAAGGCAAATGAAAATTCAAAACGCGCGGTCATGTAGAGCACAATGCCCAGCAAGCCCAATGCAATGGCAATCATCGACTGGGTGAGAAACGTCCCGCCAATGAGCGCCGACACTTCTTCATGGCTCGCATCAATCGCATAATCCTGCGAATCGGCCTTCTTGACACCCAGCGCGGGAATCGATTCCCGCAACTTCGTGATGATCGCTTGCGCATCCTTGGAGGCACAACGCACCGTCAACAAGGTGCCAGTCGTCGGATTCGTCTCTTGCTGCGGATAGGCCGCCTTCGAAAGCGGAATCTCATCAATCGCTTTCTGAACCTGCTCAAGCGCTATCTTCGTTTCCTTCCCTTGAAGAAACTGAATCCTCGTCCCTCCCGTGAAATCAATCCCTAAGGCCCGCTCGCCACGCACCGCAAACGCCACACAGGAAACCACAAACGTGGCAATCGCCAGCCAAATCGCCAAGCGCCTCTTGCCCATGAAATCATAGTGCGCGGATTTGATCAGATGTAAAAAACTCAGCTTCTTGAAAAATTTGAAGTCAATGCCCCAGCGGAACAAGACCCGCGTCACCAAAATCGCGGAAAACATCGAGGCGGTCAGACCGATCGTTAGAGTCACGGCAAATCCCTTGATCGTGCCACTGCCCAACCAAAAGAGAATCACCGCAGTGATGAGCGAGGTCAGATTGGAGTCAAAAATAGCGGAAAATGCCTTTTCATATGAGGCGTCAATCGCGTGTTTGAGCGATTTCCCAGCCTGAATTTCCTCCCGCAGACGTTCGTAAATCAACACGTTCGCATCCACGGCCATGCCGATGGTCAACACAATGCCGGCAATGCCAGGAAGCGAAAAGGTGAAACCAAACATCGCCATCACCCCGAACAAAATAATCATGTTCACAATGAGCCCGACGATCGCAATCAGCCCTGACAGGCGATAGTAAAGCATCACAAACAAAAAGGTCATGGAAAGGGCCAACACACCCGCCACAAGCCCTTGCTGCACCACCGCAGAACCGAGAGTCGGCGAAACCGACCGGAATTCCCCGACAATCAATGCGTTTTCTAACGGATTCATCAACGAGTTCGCCAAACTCTCGACTTCGCCCGGCTCACGCAACCCTTCCACAATGAATTGCTTGCCTAACGGAACTTGGTTGACCACCGGCGCGCTGATCACCTCACCATCCAACACAATGGCAATGCGATCCCTTCCGGCCTGCATGTTCTTGGTCAACGCAATCATCTTGTCCGTGCCCGCATTGTTGAGCGTGATCGCCACCGCGTCCGCCTGCTGCGGTGACGGAGTCGCCAAAGCGATGTCCGAACCGCCAAGCGCCGCCCGGCGGTTCAATAAAATCGGACGCTTGGTTTCGTTGCCGTCCCCATCCTTGCTCTTGTGATTGAATGCGCGATATCCTGGAATAATCTCACTCCCCGCCAAAACCCGGGCCGCCAAACTCTTGCCATCAGGCCCGACTTCCTCGTTGCGAGGACTGACTTCACGCAGCTCTAACTTGGCCACCTTCTCTAACGTGGTCCGAATGCGCGCGGATTCCGCCGGCTCAACCCCAGGCATCTGCAATAAAATCCCGTTGCTTCCCTGCCGCGCAATGATCGGCTCGGCGGTGCCCATGCCATTGAGACGCTTCTCGATCACAATGATCGCCTGCTCCACCTGCGACGGCGTGATCGGCATCTCGTTGCCATCCGCATCCGCCCGTGGCTGAATCGTCAACGAAAACGACGAGCCCCCTAAAATATCAATGCCACCTTTGAGACGCTCCTTGGGCGGCCAGATCGCCAACAAACACAAGACGCATATCCCCACGGTTAAACCTGTGCCCACATTCCTCTTCCGATGCTCCACCTCCGTGGCGAAATACCAGAAAAATAAAATCAACAAGGTGAGACCAATCCCAAACACAATGAGCGGATCTTCGATAAATGCAGTGGAGAGAAACATGGCGAAAAATGGAATGCGTGAATCAAAAAATGAAAACCTATCAGATCAAAAAACCGGCTATTTTTCCAGTGGTTCCTTTTTGTGAACGATGGCTACGGCCGATTTATCAAACTCAATCATGGTGCCCTCGGCCACTTTGATGACGACGGTTTGATCTTTCACATGATGAATGATGCCATGCATCCCCGCACTGGTGATCACCTTGTCACCCGCCTGAAGCGCCGCAATCCGCGCGGCCTGTTCCTTGCGCTGCCGTTGCTGCGGACGGATGAGTAAAAAATAAAACATCACAATCATGAGCCCCATCATGACAAGCGGACTGCCTAACAAACCGCCTGGAGGCGGGTTTTCCGCAAGGAAACTGGGGGTGAAAAATGCGTAGATTGGGGTCATGGGGATGGGGATTGGGTGTAACGCCGGATGAATGACTCTTGATACGCGGAAAAGGTCCCCGCACCAATCGCCTCCCTCGCACCGGCGACGAGGCGCAGATAGAAATGCAGATTGTGGAAGGAAAGCAACCGCAAAGCGAGGATTTCACCCGCCCGAAAGAGGTGACGAAGATACGCTCGGGAAAACCCGGCCACATGTGGGTGCGCCGATTCACACAGCGGGCGAGGGTCCTTCGCGTGCACCAGGTTCTTGATGCGCAACGGCCCATCCAGCGTGAATGCCACCCCGTGCCGCGCCATGCGCGTCGGCATGACGCAATCAAACACGTCCACCCCGCGGGCAATCATTTCCAAAATCTGCGGCGGCGTGCCCAAGCCCATGGCATAACGCGGCTTGTCATGCGGCAAAAAAGGCACAGCGTGCTCAATGGCACGAAACATCTCCGACTCGGGCTCTCCCACCGACACGCCACCAATGGCATAGCCGTCAAACCCCATCTCTACCAGCTCACGAGCCGATTGCTCCCGCAAATCCGCATACACCGAGCCCTGAACAATGCCGAAATGCGCCTGCCGACCGCTACCCGACCGGGGTTCGTGCGCCGATATCCAGTCCTTGCAACGGCGCGCCCAGCGGGTCGTGAGAGCCGTGGACTTGGCGGCATAGGTCTCATCACATGGATAGGGCGGACATTCATCAAAAACCATCGCGACGTCGGCCCCGAGCGCCGCCTGAATCTCCATGCTCAATTCCGGCGTGAGCCACATCGCCGCGCCGTCCAAATGGTTTTGAAATCGGACGCCGTCCTCTGTGATTTTCCGAAGCTTTGCCAGCGACCATACTTGAAACCCGCCCGAATCCGTGAGCATGGGCTTTCCCCAATGGCTGAATCGGTGCAGCCCGCCCATCTCGCGGATCAATTCATGACCCGGGCGCAACCAAAGGTGATAGGTGTTACCAAGAATGATTTGGGCACCGAGCAGTTCGAGTTCCGCAGGATGCAGCGTTTTGACCGACCCCTGAGTCCCCACCGGCATGAACATCGGCGTCTCCACCGTGCCATGTGATAGAACCCATCTCCCGACGCGCGCGGAACTCGAAGAATCAACTGCTAAAAGGGAAAAGGACACGGAGAACCCCTGCGGCATAAGCCAGATCTCCGACCCGGCCAAGCCAAATCAGCCCTCTCAATCACACCCGGCCCCCCGCCAATCCCCACTCAAATTAAAACTTCCCGGCAACCCGGAACTCCCAGATCGCCTCCAACACGGCACGCCAGAGCGCGTCTCCCCATGTCGCCGCATGCCGCAACCACTCCATCCCGAAATCCCTCGTATTGCTCCAAGGTGAGTCCTCCGCCAAACACAACAAAACCACCAACACTAACAAATTGGCCAGATAGATCACCACCAGTGATAGCAGCGTACCATGTTCCTGCAAATCCGGTTGGTCGCGCGGCAACATCCACACGGTCCACACCATGTGAAAAGTCCAGGCCATGCCCATCACCCCGTAAAACGCAAGATCCCAAGCTGGCGCCAAC
Organism: Akkermansiaceae bacterium; assembly: GCA_903930425.1. Lineage (GTDB taxonomy): Bacteria > Verrucomicrobiota > Verrucomicrobiia > Verrucomicrobiales > Akkermansiaceae > Luteolibacter. The sequence goes on from CAIYYV010000295.1 coordinate 13,179, forward strand.
ATCACAAAAAACCCCAAGACCGCATACAAAATCGCACACACCACCGCCCAAAACGGCACGAAATACGGCGAAAGAGCAATGAGCAGGTTGGTCTTGTTCGTGGTGATATACCCACCCTGCGTGCTGACATGAATATCCGTCACCTTGCCACGAAAAATCACCACGAACACCGCATGCGTCAATTCGTGCCCAAGCACATAAAGATAAAGAAAAAACGATTGAAATAACCCAGACCAAAACCAACCAACCATCACCAAAGCCCCCGTCGAAAAATACCAGAATTCCGGCGCTTTCCAGAAATCCTGCTCGGTCGTGGCATGCGATAACCGTGACAACAAGGTCCACATCGTCACCCAGCAAAAGGGCAATAACAACAAGGCCACCAACCACCGCGTCACCCGCCGCACCCACGACAGCCCGTCCATCTCCTCGTCCAAATCCGCAGCGTCTAACACCGCCTGAACCGATTTCAAATCCCGGCGCCCACCCCGCCGATTCGCCTCCTCATATGCCCGCCGATTGGCCAAACTCAAGCGCTCCGCGAATGAAATCCTCAAGCGCCGTTGGTTCTCCAACGGACGCTTCTCCGATATCTTGCCGCGCCGCTTGGTCATGAACTGAACCCCTGCACGCTATGCGACATTCCCGAATCCATCAAGCCAGATTCCCCATCCAATTTCCTCCACCCTCAAAAATCATCCCCCTCATCCCGAGCTTGCCGCTCTCAACGTTTTCCGCTTGCCTCCTGCCATGTCACCGCCCCGCCGACCTGCCCCACCACCGCGCGGACGACACCCCAGCCCACCCTCACCGAACCCGCAACCCCAGCCATCCGAACGCGGCTGGGATCAAGTCGCCGGCTGGTATGACAAATGGGTGGGCGAGGCTGGTTCGGATTACCATCGCCTGGTGATTATCCCCGCCGCATTGCGCTTGCTCGCCATCCAACCCGGTGAATCGGTCATCGATGTTTGCTGCGGCCAGGGAGTGCTTGTCCAACCACTGTTGCATGCGGGAATTGGCCACTTCACCGGCATCGACGCCAGCCCTCGACTCATCGCCTCCGCCCAATCCCGCCATGACAATAACCCGCGCGTCGAATGGATCATCGCCGATGTGTGCCAACCTGAAGTCACGACGATCGCCCACTACGACGCGGCTACCTGCCTGATGGCGGTCCACGACGTCACAGATCCGGCGGCCCTGTTTTCTAACATGGCTCGTGCACTCAAACCCGGTGGCCGGGCAGTCTTCGTGTTGATGCACCCGTGCTTCCGTATTCCGCGCACCACCCACTGGGGCTGGGACGCCGACCAGAAAATCCAATACCGCCGGATCGATGGTTACCGCTCGCCACTCGCAATTCCCATCACCACCCACCCGGGGAAACATACCGGCGACACCACGGTTTTTCATCATCGCCCTCTCGCCGAATTGCTCTCCGCCCTCGGATCCGCCGGCCTCGCCGTGGTGGCCTCCGAGGAACTCTACAGCCACCGCCGGTCCCAAGCGTCCGGCCCATTCAGCAAAGCCGAGCACCGCGCGGCCGAAGAAATTCCCATGTTCCTCGCCCTCAAGGCCGTGAGAGCATAGACTCCCCAAAATACGGCACAAGCACCGGAGGAATTCGAATCGAACCGTCAGCCTGCTGACATTGCTCTAACAAGGCCACGTAAAGCCGTGGCAACGCGGTGCCGGAACCATTCAAAGTGTAGGGAAAACGGTTTTTCCCGTCGGCATCTTTGAAACGCAAACGCATGCGCCGTGCCTGGTAATCCGTGAAACACGAACAACTCGACACTTCCAGATACTTGCCATGACCCGGAGCCCAAACTTCAATGTCATAAGTCTTGGCCGAGGAAAATCCGATGTCACCCGTGCAGAGTTCGATGACTCGATAATGCAAGCCCAACTGCCGCAAAATCGATTCCGCATGACCAGTCAGTTGTTCCAACACCTCAAACCCGCTGTCCGGATGAACAATCTGAACCAACTCCACCTTGTCAAATTGATGCATGCGAATGATGCCCTTGTTGTCGCGCCCGGCCGAGCCCGCTTCACGACGAAAACACGGCGTGTATCCCACCATCTTCACCGGCAAATCACACTCCGCTAGAATCGTGTCACGATACAGATTGGTCACCGGCACCTCGGCTGTCGGCGCTAGAAATAATCGATTCCTCCCATCCTCGCCGACGTCCGTGCCATACATGTCATCCTCGAATTTTGGCAATTGACCGGTCCCTTCCATGCACTCGCGCTTCACCAAATGCGGAACGTTCACCTCCTCGTAGCCGTTCGCCGTTTGCGTATCTAACAAGAAATTGATCAACGCGCGCTCCAAACGCGCGCCTTTGCCGCGATACACCACGAAGCCCGATCCAGCCACGCGGATCCCGCCATCCCAATCAATCAGCCCATGCTGGAACGCAAGTTCCACATGGTCTTTCGGAACGGCGATGTCAGGCTTCTCCCCCCACTCGCGAACGACCGGATTCGCGCATTCATCCATCCCCAGCGGACATCCCTCATGCGGAAGATTCGGCAGGTTGAGCAATAAGTCGGCCTGACGCGCGGCGGCCCCTTCCGCCGCAAGATCCAATCGGGCAATTTGCTCGTTGATCGCGCGAACCTCATTCTCGAGCGCGGCGGTATCCTCACCTCTGCCCTTGTTGAGCCCGATTTGCTTGGAAAGGTTTTTACGCGAACTTTGAAGCTGCTGCTTCCCGGTCTCCGCCAACCGGCGCTCCTCATCACAGGCCAACACCTCGTCCACCCGCTGCCAATGATCGCCTCCGCGAGCTTTGAGACGTTCCTGAACGGCGGACGGGTGATCACGGATGACGCGGATATCAAGCATGGCACCCCCATTGTCGCGGCCACGGCCAGCCGCGTCAAGTTCCGCCGCATCACGTCCCCCTCCCCAAAACCTCGAATCCTCTCACCCAGAAGTTTTGCCTTGGAGATGCCCCACTGAGTTTCTACGGTCTCCCCGGCACGAGCCCATTTTCCATGGCCAAAAAAGAATTCACCATCCTCAATAAACTCGGCATCCATGCCCGGCCCGCCGCGCAATTTGTCAAAATGGCGAATCGATTCCAAGCCGATGTCTTTGTGGAAAAAGACGGCGAAGAAGTCGATGGCAAGAGCATCATGGGATTGATGATGCTCGCCGCCGGCCACGGGTCGGTGATTTGCGTGAGCTCCGATGGCCCGGACGCCGAGGCCGCACTCGAAGCCCTCGGGGAACTCATCGCCCGCCGCTTCGAGGAAGATTGATCCCCTTTCTCTGAACGCAATCGCATGAACGTCCGCAGCCGGGCTTTTTTCCCGGGCGCAACAATCTAACGAAAAAAATCGCCAGCGTGATGGCCACGATTCCTGCAGCGATGTAGGTTTGCCAGTCCATGTCAAAACCCCAAAAGTTTGCCGGTTTGAAAAACAACCAGTGAAGCCGTATACGCGAAGCCGGACATGAACCCCAATTGGACCATGGCCCATTTCCAAGAACCCGCCTCCTGGGCAACCACCACAGAGGTCGGCAAACATTGAAGCGCGTAGAGATAAAATACTAACAACGAAATCACCGAAAGCGGGGTAAATAACAATCTCCCGTCAGGCCAGCGGGCCATGGCCAATCGATCACGCAACGAGTGGCGCCGCTGCTTGTCGGTTCCCGCCGTGTCCACCCGAAATAGCACACCCAACGAGGAAATCAAAACTTCACGAGCCGCAAACGATGTGAGAATCGCCGTGCCCACCCGGCCGTCAAAACCAAGCGGCTTCACCACCGGTTCGAGCACGGCACCAAGCCGACCCATGGCACTGAAGGCGAGCGCATCCACCCCATCCCCACGGGATTTCGGATACGTGCTCAGCGCCCACAACAGAATGGAAAGCCCGAGAATCATCGTGCCGGCCTTGACAATGAATGACCCGCCACGCTCGATCACATGCCTCATGAGATATCTCCACTGCGGCATGCGATACGCCGGCAATTCTAAGATGAAATGATTCGGCATCGAATCCGGCCCTAACCGACCACCCACCACCCGCGCCAATACAAACGCGCTCAACGTCCCAAATGTGTAAATGGCAAATAAAACAAGCGCCTGCCTCCATGAGCCCTCGTTTTCGTGAAACAGCAGCGGAACGAAAAGCAAATACACCGGCAATCTCGCCGAACAACTCATCCACGGCGCAATCAAAATGGTAACCAACCTTTCTCTCGCTGAACCCATCATGCGAGTGGCCATCACCCCGGGAATCGCACAGCCATACGAACTGAAAAGTGGCAAAAAAGCACTCCCGCTCAGCCCTGCTAGGCTCATCACTCCGTCCATCAGATAGGCCGCGCGCGCCATATAACCCGTGCCCTCCAGCACACCAATGAAAAAAAACAACAGCACGATTTGCGGCAAAAATACCAACACCCCGCCCACTCCACCTAACACCCCGTCAACTAACAACGAGCGCAGGTCTCCAGCAGGCATCCACGATTCCACGCCGGAAGCAATGCCCGCCTGGGCGGCCTCAATCCAACCCATCGGAATTCGAGCCAACGCAAAAATCCCCCAAAAAACCGCAAACTGGATGCTGAAAAACGCCATCCAACCAAATACCCGATGCAACAGCCAACCATCCAATTGGTCGGAGCGCGTCAGTTGATGAACGTCTGGACGGCGGGCCGCCATTGCGCAAACATTTCGAATAAACTCCTGCCTTCCCGTTTCCGTGTCACCACTTTCCATATCCCAATTCACAATGGGGGCTTTCGAAAATGAAATACTCAGCGCTTGTTTTAGCTCAACAATCCCCTTGCCCGCATCGGCTTGCATCGGAACCACCACCACCCCGAGTGCCGAGGAAAGTTGGGACGGATCCAAACGCAGCCCGGAACGCTCCGCCATATCCACCATGTTCAATGCGATGATAACGGGAATCCTCAATTCAATCACTTGCAAAACAAGCGAAAGATGGCGCTCGAGATTTGATGCATCCACGACGCAAATCACAAGATCCGGCTTGCCGTAACCCAGCAACTCGCCCTTCAGCGCATCCACCGCCACCCTTTCATCCGGCGACGGTGCCCGCAGCGAGTAACATCCCGGCAAATCCAGCACCCGAAGTTTCTTGCCGTGAAGGGTGTAGGCATCCCCAGACTTTAACTCCATCGTGACACCCGAATAATTCCCAACCTTCTGGTTCGATCCCGTCAACGCGTTGAATAACGTCGTTTTCCCTGCATTCGGATTACCGAGCAAAGCGATAGTCGTAACACCGTGCATCGCAGCCATGACTCATGGAATGCACGCCTGATAAGGCGTGAAAGGCGTGAAAGGCGTGACAATTACTTGGCTGGCCAGTTCTCGACTGATTGCCAGACGCGTCCCGCCCACCAAACAAATCAAATTCCGCCCACCTGACAACTTGCGCACCTGCCCTCGCTCGCAAAACCCAAGATCCCGCAATCGTTCACAGCCAAAACCTCGCAAAAGACAAACGCTCACCTCACTTCCTACCCGAACCTCGTTCAAAGTCTGCAAACACCTCACCTGCAAACCGTTTTCAGGTGCATTTTCAAATGCTTTTTCAAATACCGCTGCTTTCAGTGCTTCCGCCATGCCCACACGAATATCCTCTATTGAGAACGAATTGCAACAAGAGATTGAGAAAAGACCTAAGGACATGCAGTTTAGCGATCGATCGGCGTGGAAAACTACGCGCTAGGAGACTTATTGGAGACTAGACTTATTGGAGACTCAAATAATAAAGAAAGTTCTTGCGGGCGGGTGTAGAATGGGTGTAGAAGTCGCGCATGGCAAGGAAACGATGGCTCGTGGCATGGAAGGATTCGGTGGTGAAGCCGGTATTTTACCACTGTATTTCCCGGGTGGTGGATCGGAAGCGGGTGTTTGGGC
>CAIYYV010000296.1 GCA_903930425.1 Akkermansiaceae bacterium
ACCAAAGAAATCTGGTATTACGACTATCGCACCAACATTCACCACACCCTCAAACGCAAGACGATGAGTGCGGAGGACCTGAGGGATTTTGTGAAATGTTACAACCCGCAGAACCGCCACAAGCGCAAGGCGACCTGGCATTCCGACAAAAACCCAGACGGTCGCTGGCGCAGCTTCACCTATGACGAGATCATCGCCCGCGACAAGACCAGCCTCGACCTATTCTGGCTCAAGGATCAAAGCCTTGCCGATCTCGATAATCTGCCGGAACCCGACGTGCTTGCCGATGAGATCATCGAAAACCTCGAAGCCGGCCTCAACAGCTTCCGCGCCATCGCCGCATCTCTTCTAACCACGAAGCCCTGACTGGAATCCGTTAGGCATAACTGCGGATTGAGACATGGACGTCGTCGAAGGTGAGGGGTTCCTTGTGGAGGACGGGGGTTTTGTCCGGGCCTTGGTATTCCCAACAGGCGACGTGGGCGAATTGTTCGTCGTGTCGTTTGGCTTCGCCGGGTTGGGTGTTGCCGGCGAGGACGTCCGGGTCGTTGTCGAAGAATTGGTGTTCGGTGCGGAAGTGGCCGCCGCATGACTCCTCGCGTTCGCGGGCGTCGTGACACATGACTTCGGCGAACTCGAGGAAGTCGGCGACGCGGCCGGCTTTTTCGAGTTCCATGTTAGCGCCGTCGCCTGAGCCAGGGATGCGGACATTGTTCCAGAATTCCTCGCGGATTTCGGGGATTTTGGTGAGGGCGGTGGTGAGTCCTTCGCGGGAGCGGGCCATGCCGCAGTGGTCCCACATTGTCATGCCGAGTTCGCGGTGGAATGAATCGACGGTGCGTTTTCCCTGGATCGAGAACAATTGGGAGACGCGGTCGCGGGCGGTCGATTCCGCGTGTTGGAACTCGGGCATGGCGGTGGTGGCGGAGCCCGGTTGCTGGGTGACCAGATAGTTGGCGATGGTGGTGGGGATGACGAAATACCCGTCGGCCAAGCCCTGCATGAGGGCGGAGGCACCGAGGCGGTTGGCGCCGTGGTCGGAGAAGTTGGCCTCAACTAACACATGGAGTCCGGGGACGTTGGACATCAAGTTATAGTCCACCCAGAGACCGCCCATGGTATAATGGACGGCGGGATAGATCATCATGGGTGTCTGATAGGGATCCTCGCCGGTGATTTTTTCATACATCTGGAAGAGGTTGCCATAATTGGCCCGGATGGTGGCCTCGCCGCGGCGCTTGGTGGCGTCGCGGAAATCCAGATAGACGCCGAGTCCGGTCGGGGCGATGCCGCGGCCGTCATCGCAGGCCTCTTTGGCGGCGCGGGATGAAATATCGCGGGGTGAGAGGTTGCCAAAGGACGGGTATTTGCGTTCGAGGTAATAGTCGCGCTGGTCCTCGGGGACGTCGTTCGGGTTGATCTGCTTCTTTTGCAGGCGGGTGGCGATCTCCTTGGATTTGGGCACCCAGATGCGGCCGTCATTGCGGAGCGACTCGGACATGAGGGTGAGTTTCGATTGGTAATCGCCGCTGACCGGGATGCAAGTCGGGTGGATTTGGGTGTAGCACGGGTTGGCGAAAAGCGCGCCTTGTTTGGCGGCGCGCCACGCTGCGGTGACATTGCAACCCATCGCGTTCGTCGATAGAAAAAAGACATTGCCGTAGCCCCCGGTTGCGAGAATCACCGCGTCTGCTGCGTGGCTGCGGATCTTACCGGTGGCGAGATCGCGGGTGACAATGCCCTTGGCTTGGCCATTGACGAGGACGAGATCGAGCATCTCGGTGCGCGAGTGCATTTTTACGCCGCCCTTGCCGATTTCTTTTTCGAGTGCCTGATAGCAGCCGATGAGGAGCTGCTGGCCAGTCTGGCCGCGGGCATAAAACGTGCGTGACACTTGGGATCCGCCGAACGACCGGTTATCGAGGAGGCCGCCGTATTCGCGGGCGAACGGGACGCCTTGGGCGACGCACTGGTCGATGATGGCATTCGACACTTCCGCGAGGCGATAGACATTCGCCTCGCGGGCGCGGAAGTCACCTCCCTTGATCGTGTCGTAACACAAACGCCGGACCGAGTCACCGTCGTTCTGATAGTTTTTAGCGGCGTTGATGCCGCCCTGTGCGGCGATCGAGTGGGCGCGGCGCGGGCTGTCCTGATAGCAAAAGCAATCCACCAGATAACCCATTTCCGCGAGCGATGCGGCGGCGGCCCCGCCAGCCAATCCGGACCCGACGACGATGACGGAGAATTTCCGTTTATTCGCCGGGTTGATGAGTTTCGAGTCCATCTTGTGATTGGACCATTTTTGTTCGAGCGGGCCGGATGGGATTTTGCTATCGAGGGACATGGACATGGAGATTGGAGATTGGAGATTGATTATTGGGAATTGAATACTCAACTTCCTACCGCCCGATGAGGCCGGCGAGGATGGCGACGGGGATGGAGACAAAGCCGAGCCAAATGAAGAGGCTGTAACCGATGGAAAGTTGTTGGATGAGGCTGGCGGCTTTTTTCGAGCGGAAGCCGAGCGTCTGGAAGATCGAGCCGACGCCGTGCGCGAGGTGCATACAAAGCAGGGTGATGGCGATGATATAAAAAACGGCGGCGGGCCACCAATGGAAACCGTCAATCGTCATTTGCCAGGCATTGTGGACTTGCTTGCCGTCCAGCATGAAACTGTAAAGCGCGGGGTCATTGTAGGCATTGCCGATGCGGGCGGTGAAGTGCAGCAGGTGATAGATGGCAAAGCTCAACAGGGTCAGGCCGGAAAGGATCATCGTGCGCGACGAGTGCGACGCCTGAATGGTGGCCTCGCATTCGTAGGCTTTGCGTGCCCGGCGGTTTTGGACGGTCAGGGAGAGGGTGGCAATGATGTGGGCGGCCAGCATCGTGATCATGACGCCACGAAACAACCAGATGCCGGCACCATGGAGCATGTGGTGGAGGAAGTAGGCGTAAGCATTGAACGGTTCGGGACCGGCAAAGACGACCAGGTTGCCGATGAGATGACCTGCTAGGAAAAGCACGAGCACGCTGCCGCTGACGGCCACGACGAGTTTTTTTCCGATGGAAGAGGACCAGTAAGTGTCGAGGCAACGGGTGAGGGCATTCATGACAATAAGGAAGAGGGGGCCGTGTTGGCCGCGCGAGCCATAAACCGGTGTCCCGCGTTTTTCAACCCGAAGTTCAAAATTTGTCAATGAGGGTCATTCTTTGAGGAGGCTGCACGTCCAATCTCGTCCAGCAGGCGGGAAGAGGCGGGAAGAGGCGGGAAGAGGCGGGAAGAGGCGGGCGAGACGCCCGCGCTCCTTGGGGTGGCGATTTATCTGCTAGACCATGGCCCGTGCGGAATGGCCATGCTTGAGGAACGCGGGCTTCCGCCCGCTTCTTCGATCTTTGAAGCGGCGGTGCTTGGGCGAACC
>CAIYYV010000297.1 GCA_903930425.1 Akkermansiaceae bacterium
AATCAAGGCCGCGGTGCCGCCCCCCGCACCGCCATCATCTATCTTTGGCCGGTCATCGCCATCCTCATCGTCATCGGGATCACCGCCTCCGTTTACAATAGCCTCCGGTGACCCACCCGTGGCCGCTTCGCCACCCGCCGCGTCTTGTGAGCAGAGACCCCGTGTCGAATTTCCCAGTTGAAATTTAGCGCTTCTGCCACCCGTGTCCCGCAAGTCCCGCATCCCTATCAAGTCGCCGCGTGAAATCGGTTTCATGCGCGCCGCCGGGGCGATCGCTTCGTCCATCCTCCAGTCGCTCGCACAGGCCGTCGCCCCTGGCCGGACCACCCGCGATCTCGATGGGCTCGCCGCCGAGTTGATGCGACAACACGATTGCAAGAGCGCCTTCCTCGGCTACCGCGGCTTTCCCGGTTACACCTGCCTTTCGATCAATGAGGAAGTCGTCCACGGCATCGGCGGCCCCCGCGTGATTCAACCCGGCGATATCGTGAAAATCGACGTCGGCATCCTCAAGAGCGGCTTCATCGGCGATAATGCCACCACCGTGGCCGCAGGCGAAATTCCTCTCGCCACCAAGCAGCTGTTAGCCGCCACCGAGCAATCGCTCTTTGAGGCCATCCAACACGCCCGCGCCGGCCGCAAACTCGCCGACCTCTGCGGCGCGGTCGAAGCCTTCGTCGTTCCGTTAGGCTTCTCCGTCGTCCGAGAATTCGTTGGCCATGGCGTCGGCCGCCACCTCCACGAGGAACCCCAAGTGCCCAATTATCGCCCCCTTGGAAAATCCCCGACCCTCATGCCCGGCATGACCCTCGCCATTGAACCCATGGTCAATGCCGGGGTCCCCGCCGTCCGCATCCTCAACGACGGATGGACCGTCATCACCGAGGACCGCAAACCCTCCGCCCATTTCGAACACACCGTCCTCATCACTTCCGGCGACCCCGAAATCCTCACCTGGCGCCCGCGCGAGGCCCTGCCGGAAATGTTAGGCCTCCCCGCCTGGTGAACCAAGAAGAAGGCGGCCTCCGAATCGACCTGCATTGACGCGGCGATTCATCTGCTAGACAATGGCTCGTCTGGAATCGCCGTCCCTGAGAAATCGATTTTCGGCGCGCGGTTTTTGCGGTGGGTTGGGTTTCGGCCCTTGCGGGTGGGCGGGTGGTGGATTAAGCCATGACGGTCATGTCCGAAGCCGCCACACCATCCCCGCAGTCCCCGCAATCGACCGAAGCCGAATTGATTGCGATTCGCCGCGAGAAGCTGGCGAGGCTCCGGGATCTGGGGATCGATCCGTATGGGTCACGGTTTGAAGTTTCGACGAGCCCTGGCGCACTTCGCGCGGACTTCACAGAAGGGAAACATGTGAAAATTGCCGGTCGCCTTATCGGCCTGCGCGACATGGGGAAATCGGTGTTTTTTGAACTTGGGGATGTGCTGGGTTCAATCCAAGGGTATCTGGGCATGAAGAGCCTAACAGAAGAGCAGGCGGCCGCATGGAAGTGTCTCGACCGAGGCGACTGGATCGGCATCGAGGGAGAAACCTTTCTAACCCGGACCGGCGAGCCGACGGTGAAAGTGTCGTCGTTCACGGTGTTGTCGAAAGCGTTGCGTCCGATGCCAGACAAGTTTCACGGTTTGGCGGATCGGGAAACGAAATACCGCAAGCGGCATCTGGACCTGATGGGCAACACGGAAAGCGCGAAGTTGTTTGTGACGCGTTCGCGGATGTTAGCGGAGATTCGGCGGTTTTTTCAGGACCGCGGGTTTCTCGAAGTGGAAACTCCGATGCTGCAAGACATTCCCGGCGGGGCGGCTGCCCGCCCGTTCGAGACCTATCACAACGCATTGGGCATGCCACTGACCCTGCGCATCGCTCCGGAACTTTTCCTCAAGCGCCTGTTAGTGGGTGGCTTCACCAAGATCTTCGAGCTCAACCGGAATTTTCGCAACGAGGGGATTTCGCGTCGCCATAACCCTGAGTTCACGATGTTAGAAGCCTACTGGGCATTTTCCGATTTTGAGGAAATGGCCGACCTGGTAGAGGAGATGACCTGCCAGCTCGCAGAAAAATTTTGTGGTGGGCTCAAGATTGAGCACAAGGATGACGAGGGGAATGTCACGCGCACGATCGATCTGACGCGTCCGTGGCGGCGAGCGAACTATCACGATCTCATCATGGGGGTGGCCGGTGCAGATTTTTTTGAGCTCACCCCTGCGGAGCGGCGCGCAAAGTGCGATGAGTTGGGTGTCCAGTTGTCGGCCGCGATGGAGGATCACGAGGTCGTTCAGCAGGTTTTCGAGAAGAAGGTGGAAGAGCACACCTTTGATCCGTGTTTTGTGACGCGCGTGGCCAGCGAGTTGGTGCCCTTGGCGAAGGTCACGCCCGGCGGCAAAACGGTGGAGGTCTACGAGCTCATCATCAACGGCCAGGAAATTTCGCCCGGCTATTCGGAGCTCAACGACCCGGATGTCCAACGCCAACGCCTCGAACATCAGGCCGGAGGCGAAGAGGAACAAAAGGTGGACTACGATTTCATTGAAACACTCGAGCACGGGATGCCGCCCGCCGGCGGCATTGGCATCGGCATCGACCGCTTGGTCATGATGCTCACGGGAGCGCCCACCATCCGGGATGTGGTGCTGTTTCCGTTGCTCAAACGCAGGGAATAAAGAGGCGGCGCGCCGATCCGCTTCGCTCTCCGGAGATTTCATTTCCGCGATATGGGATGTTGATCTGACAGATGCACGTCATGCCAAGCCGCATCGATCAGCCGGTCATTCTGCTGATTTTTCAAAAACTCGCCGTTTGGGCAAAAAAACCTTGCGTGACGAGGCGGGCCGTGGTGTTCTCCCCGCCCGCCCACGGGGGTGGAACCACTTATTTCCCATTACGGCCATGGCCTACGCAGTGATCAAAACCGGCGGCAAACAATACCGCGTCCAACAAGGCACCCGCTTCGATGTCGAAAAACTCGATGTGGAAGAAAATGCTGAAATCCAATTCGACGCCCTGCTTGTGGGCGAAGGGGAGAGCCTCAAAATCGGCACGCCGACCGTGGAAGGAGCGTCGGTCACCGTGAAGGTGCTTCGTCAATTCCGCGGCCCCAAGGGGGTGGCATTCAAATTCAAGCGTCGCAAAGGATTTCATAAAACCAAAGGGTTTCGTCGCAGTTTGACCCAGCTTGAGGTCACCTCGATCCGCGGATAATCCCTCACCCCTCACCCACCTACTTTTATGGCCCATAAAAAAGGACAAGGCTCCGTCAAAAATGGTCGCGACTCACGCAGCAAACGCCTCGGCGTGAAAAAATTCGGTGGCCAAGCGGTCATTGCCGGCAACATCCTCATTCGTCAGCGCGGCACCAAAGTGCATCCGGGCGCGGGCGTTGGCATCGGTCGTGACCACACGCTTTTCGCACTCATCGATGGCAAGGTCCACTTCGACAAAGACGCCCGCCGCATCAATGTGGTGCTGGCCGCCGCGAACTGATCACCTTGGTTCCCCGCAACTTTTTCAACGAGCCGCTTTCTTTTCAGGAAGCGGCTTTTTGATGGGGGAGCGTCCGAAACGACGCTTCGATTTCGAGTAGCAGGTCGCTGCGGCAAATATCCGCTTCGAGGAAAGTCATTTGGTGCACGTCATCGGGGAAGGTGTCCGCCAATCGCTGGCGACAAATTTCCAAATCCCGACGGTCGCGCAAGAAGACATTCCATGCGGCATGTCGCGCCACGGGCACCTCCATTTCAACGAGCATCCGCTGGATGTTTTCCAGAGTGATTTGCAATTGGTGGGAGAAGTCGGCACCGATCGATGCGCAACCGCGGATGCTGGCGGTGCCTGACAAATACCAGGACGTGGAACCATCCGGAGCATGCACCCTGCTGCCTCGGGCGAACAACGGTGCATTTTTCCCGTAGCATTCGGGATAGTGAGCTGCGGGGATTTGCAGCGGGTTTTCGTAGTGTTTGACGGGATCCGGGCCGGCGATAAAAACCAATGCGACCGTGCCACCCGTGGAGCCAAGTGCCGACGCGGCGGATAGCTCCCTCGGATGGATTCCGCCGAATTGCTCGATAAACGCGCGATGTCTTCCGGCATTGAAGGCCACATAATTTTCTACGCCGGCGATTCTGTCATTGATACGAGGGACATAGTTCCAGAGACGATAGCGGTTGAGTCCATGGGTGATGGCAAACATCCGTCGGTAAAGTTCGCAGGATTCCTCTTCGAGGGATTGGGCACCCTTGCCGAGCAGGACTCCAGCCAGCAGGTGGGTGCCATGAAGCAAGGCACCGTTCTCATTGTGGACGAGCGTCGACCCTTGGGCCAGCAGTTGCGACTCCGGCCCGGCCAGCCATGACAAGGGGCAATCCAACACCATGCGGTCATACGCCACAGTCACTTGCGCTGCCACGGCACCCGGGCAGACGATCAATGATTTGGGCTGGAGCGGTGATGAATTCATGCGGCATCAAGGCCGGACCTGCCGCACCTGAAATGGTGGTAAATCATGCATGCACCCGCATGATTGACAATCAAAAGTTCCGGCCTGCTTTCCCGCTTGCCACTGGCGAGTTAGGACCTGAAATTTGCGGGAAATCCACTTGCATGGCCCCACCCTCATCATCGAGCGCGCTCCATCGGCATGCCAGCCTTGGCATGTCTTTGCTGTTAGTCGGATTGCATGCGGGGCCGGTGATGCTTGGTTGGTATTGCGGTTGGCCATGGGCCGTGGCCGGGTTGTTAGCCGTCGGCATAGGAATTGCATCAGGCACCTTGTTGCCGCACAGCTGCTTGTTTGGCGTCGCCACCCGGAGTTTTCCAAGTGAAGCCCGCGAAGTGATTCTAACAATCGATGACGGGCCGAGCGCCGACACCGATGAAATGCTCCGCATTTTAGCGTCCCATCGTTCACGGGCGGTCTTTTTTTTGATTGGTGATCGGGCGATATGTCGCCCGGACGACGTGCGGCGGATGGTAGCGGCGGGGCACCTCATCGGCAATCACACGCAGACGCATCCCGCTTACAGGTATTGGAGTTATCCACCGTGGCTCCAGCGTCGCGAACTGGATCAGTGCCAGCGGACCCTCACCTCTATCATCGGTTTGGTTCCCCGGTTGTTTCGAGCCCCCGCAGGCCTCCGGAACCCGTATTGCCATCTCATCGCCGCCGAGTTTTCCCTCGAAGTCGTCGGTTGGAAGGCCCGCGGTTTTGATGGAGTGAACACCCCCATTGAAAAAATCATTGCCACGATCCGTCGCCAACTGAGTCCCGGTGCCATTGTGTTATTGCACCAGGGATTACCGCATTCGCCGGAGGTGCTCCGCCGGGTGCTTCAAATGTTAGATGAGGACGGGTGGACTACGACCCTGCCGGAATCTTGGCTCAGTCCCGCGCGGGCCTCCGGAATACCCCCAGCCAGTTGTTGAACGGCGTGCGGCCCCAGAGCGGTTGGAATTCCCCTAACAATCCCTCGCCTTCAAGCAGATGGCATAACTCATCCCGTTCGGGATAATGCACGGGCGGCGCTTTCATCCAATTCAGAAGCGCGGCCATCCGATCGACGAAGCGGGTCACTCGAAACCGCCTCGAGTCGTCCCTGATCCCGGTCCGTATGACCAACACCCCGTCATTCGCAACCCGCGCGGCACAATTCCGCAACATCGCATCGCGAGTCGCGGGTTGGAAGTATTGCAGAATATCTAACAACGTTACACTGCCACGATGCGCGGGAAGCGCAAGGCCGGCATCCGCCTGGTTAAACTCCAGGACTCCTCCAAAGCCTGCCGACAATTTTCGGGCAGTGGCAATTTTTCGCGGATCGTAATCCACGCCGGTGATGGCGTGTTGCCACCCCCGTTGGCGCAGGTAAAACGCCAACACGCCCATGCCGCAGCCCACATCTAACAAAGGCGCAGTGGTGGTTTGTATCACTTCATGCACTGCCGGGTAGAGTGGATCGGTGGCCAATTTGCCCATCACATACCCGCGTTCCTGCCGTGTAGGAAACCTGTTGGCAAACGCGCGCACCGAAAACCCGTGCCGGATCATCTTCCAGACCTCCTTGCTGAAATATCCGTTAGAAGGCCGTGCGATTCTTGTTGAACAATGCCCATCACTTGAAGCTGAGGAAACCACAACTCCCGGTTCATGCAACCCCTGATTGATCTGCCGATCAAATACCTGCTGGATTTCACCATGCGTGGCCGCTATGGTACGGCGAGCCCGCCGCCATGCACGTCGCCTTGTCCCATCTTCCGCACGGACCCGAGTTTCGATTTGTCGATGATCTCGACGAGTTAGTGGCGGGGAAATCCGGTTCTGCCCGCTATGCAGTGCGGGGGGACGAAGCGTTTCTTGCGGGTCATTTTCCGGGAGCGCCGCTGATGCCCGGGGTGTTATTGATTGAGGCGCTTGCGCAGCTCGGGGGTGTGATTGCCCAATCCGATCCTGCCATCCCGCCCTTGAGGAACCTCCGTCTCAGCGCCGTGCAGGGTGCCAAAATCACCGGCAGTGCGGTGCCCGGCGAAACCCTGCTGATGCATGCCAGCGTGCTCGGGCGTTTGGGTGCCCTCATCCAAATCGAAGGGCAGGCATGGGTGGGCGAGAAGCTCGTTCTAACCACACGCCTGACCCTTGGTGGCGATTGATCCTCCCTCAAGCGGAGGCTCGTCGTGGACGCGCTGGATCATCGGTTCAAAGACAAACCATTGGTTCCAATTGCGGTGGATGAAGTCCGCCATGACCGGAATCCATAGTGCGGCGAGTTCCGCCCGTTTCATTTTACACTGGCCGGTGAAAAACGGCTGCAACACCTCGCTGCGATAACGGCACACGCCAAGACGGGTTAATAAAATAGGATAGCATGGCACGCGGGCTGTTTCCGCAAGCATCAGCGGACCACATGGAATGGTATAACTCACGCCCTCATGAACCACCGTCAGGGGTGAGACATCCATGACCACCCGGTCACCCTGCACGGCGACGATTTCCCCAGCGAGCAACAGGCGGCAAAGGTCGATACCAAGGTGGCCACCCGGGGTGTTGTAATGAAAGCGAAGGAATGGCTGCTGGCTGGCGGCGTCGTGGAGTTCGGCGGCACGGAATTCATCGAGCGGGCGGCTTCGTTCCGGAGCGCGAACGATGTGCAATGGCCGCTCGAGATGTTCGGCCAGGATGGATGAGCCAATATCATAATTGCCCGAGTGCAGAGTGAACACCAACACCCCGCCCGCCTCGCGTTGCATTTGCTTGAAGATCTCCATGCCATGCACGTCCCACTCGACTTGCCGGGAGCAATGCCGGTATAACAACCGGTCCAGATAGGTCAGGGCAAATTGATTGAAAACCTGATAGGCTCCCATCCAGCAGCGCAGCGCGCTCCAATCAGGAAACAAGGCCCTTAGATTGGCCCGCACGGCATGGCCTTGCACTCGCGCAAATAGATAGAAGACAAAGGCCGCCGGACGCGTGAGAATCACGCACACGGAGGTGGGAAAGCGCTTTAAAATAAACACCATCAATTGCGTCCATCTGGCATCATACAAACTGCCACCGGAACTCGGGCGGATCACTTGACGGGGTTTCAATTCGGTCATTTTCAGATGCGGGTCCTGATGATGGATTGTTCTAACAACCGTGCGGTTTCAGGTGCAGGGCGGCCGCCCGTTGGTGGATGCCGGTGGTGGCCACAACGGCTTCCGCAACCTGGCCCGCGAGCAGGCTGTGACAGGCAGTGACACATTGCCAGGCCCCGGAAGCGCTGAGCCCGTGGCCTAGAATCGGCGTGGGTGACACACGTGGACCGGTCCAATCGGACCAAGCCTGCGCGGTGGCGGCGTCAGTGGCTGGATGGCCACAGCAATCATCCACTAACAGCGCGGAGGGATGCACGGTCCCCAAGGCGGCGCGGGCGGCGGCGGCGGCCTCATGGCGTTGGGCGAAGGATGTGATCGGGTGACGGATGGCCAATGTCTGAATGGCAAGGCCTTGGGTATGAGAGCCGCCTGGTTCAATGACGAGACAGGCGGCACCTTCCGCCACAGGCACGCTGAGGTTCAGTAAATCGACTGCGGCGGCAGGTAACCAGTCCTGTTCTTCGGCACCTACCACAAGGCAGAGATCGACGTGGCCGAGATCGAGCCAGAGCGCGGCCATGTCAATGGCGGCAAGAAACTGAGCGGAATCGCCGACGAGTGAGGCACAGGGGCCGCGGATGCCAAGGTAGGCCGCCAAATGGCTGGCGGCAGCATTGAACACAGTCTCCGGAAACAGAATGGGACTGGCAGTCGCGGGATTCTCTAACACCTCACCATAAAATCGCCCGCAATAAGAAACGCCGCCATTGAGGAGCGTGTAAATCAAACCGGCCCGCAGAGTGCCGGACTGCATGGCGGCGATGCGGTCCGGGCCGAGTGCCTCAAGCGCGGCGGCAGCGGCAAACAAGGCGACAGGGGTGGCGCGTCGCAGGCGAGGGTGCCCGGCGAGCGCGCGATCCGGGACCGGTCGCGGCACGGCTCTCACCTCATATCCGGGCAAGATATGGGCGAGGGCCCCGGGTGCTTCTAACAGGGAATCGTGGACCGGTTGGCGTGCCTCGACGAGTGCCGCAACACCCCAGCCTGCGGGGCTGACCGCACCGATGCCGGTGATCACGAGGGGTCGCGGTGGCCTCACCGGATTTTCGCGTGGTGGTGGCTGATCGGCATCGGGCCCAGGAGCGGCGGGTCTGTTCGCATCGTCCCGTTGAAAGATCAGGGTGGCATTGGAACCGCCAAAGCCAAAGGAATTGCTCAGGGTGGTGCGAACGGCCACGGAGCGCGGGGAGGTGACCAGGTCGAACGAGCAACACGGATCGGGGGTGGTCACATTGGCGGTTGCCGGGAGAAATCCGTCGGCCATCGCCATCACACAGATGGCGGCTTCCACAGCGCCCGCTCCGCCTAACAGGTGACCGATAGCACCCTTGGTGCTGCTGACGGCGATATGCGGGGTTTCTTGATCGGCCCAAGCCGCGATGGCGGCGGCCTCGGCGGGATCATTGAGAGGCGTGCCGGTGCCGTGCGAATTGATATATTGGATGTGGCGGGGTTCCAAGCCGGCCTCGTGACAGGCCATGCGCATGCTTTGAAGCGCGGCCAGTCCGGCGGGGTTTGGTTGGGTCAGGTGGTGGCAATCCGTGGCAACGCCATAGCCAGCCACTGTGGCTAAAATTGGCGCGCCGCGCGCCACGGCATGGGCGCGACGTTCCAGCACAAACACCGCCGCGCCTTCACCCAATGCCAAGCCATCACGATGGGCATCAAAGGGTTTTGGCAGCGTGCGACTGAGGGCTTTCAAGGAATCAAAACCGGCAAACACCAAATGACATAAAGCGTCATAGCCACCGGCGATGACCATTTCGCTGCGACCACAACGGATCAATTGATAGGCATGGCCAAGCGCGTTGGCCCCGGAGGCGCAGGCGTTAGAGATGACCGTTGTGGGAGATGTTAGAGAAAAGGCTCGAGCCAGCAAGCCCGCCTGATGGGGAATCAGGTAGTCAATGGCGAGCGTGAGTTGGCCGCGTCGTGACCGGCCGGATTGGGTGGCCTTTTGGTAATACTCCTGCCCGTGAGCCATGGCGCCGGCAGACGTGCCCAAGACAATTTCCAAGGTATCCGGAGCGTTGGCTGCGGTCAGATCGGCCTGGTGAAGTGCCTCATGGGCGGCGTGAAGCAACAAGCGCCCGCCGCGATCCATGCGTCGTTGTTGAGCGGGAGGCAGGGCATTGGTGGGCAAGGATTCCGGCAGGTCGACTTCGCCCGCGAGTTGCACCGATTGGCGGGACACATCAAATGCCGTGACCGGGCGCAAGGCGGTCCGTCCATCACGAAAACCGTTAGAATTCGCGCGCCAGCCGTGGCCCATGGCGGTGATGATTCCGAGACCGGTGATCACGACCTCATCCGCAGGATTCGCGAGAGGAACCGGGGAGGAATGGGCGGCAATGGTCATGGCATGAAATCGCTTTTCAGGTCTAACAACAATTTTGTTGGCATCAGGTGCCGGGGTGTGAGTGGAGGTGGGGTGGGAAGTCGAGGTAGAGATCGCGGAAGGCGCGGCAATACTCGAATTCTGCTTGGAGGACGCGCTGGAGGTCTGCGGAGTTTCGGGGAAACGCTCTCACCCGCATCGGGTTGCGGCGGCTGGCAGCGGTAAGGGTGAGTGCGTATTGGCGGGCGAATTCGCGCAACGGAAGTTTGGTGGGGAGCAGGGGATGCATGCAATCATGGAGGGCATACGGCGGGTCGACCCAAATACGGGAGCGCATGGCATCGTAATCGGCGGTGCCGGGCGAGGGCGTGCACACGGTGAAACTGAACTGGGCAGGCGGCATTCCGGACACATAGGTGCGGAGCGCCTCGAAATCCGCATGGTCCCACTCGGGAAGGATCATGAAGGCGACATGCACGGCAATATCCAGTTCACGAAGGACCCGAACGGCCCGTTCATTTTGGGCGAGAGTGGATCCTTTGTGGACTTTCCGGAGCATGGCGTCGGTGGCAAATTCGAAGCCGAGAAAGGTGGCGTCGAGACCGAGTGCGCGCCAGCGGCGGAAGAGTTCGGGGTAACGGTTGACAGTGGTCGCCCGGGCCCACGCGAAGTAATGTTTTTTGACGTTTCTTCGTTCCAAGGCATCGGCGAGGGCCGTGGCAAATTCGGGATCGATGAAATTTTCATCATCACAAAAATAGATGTGATCCGTGGGAAGGCTGGCGATTTCCTCGGCGACTTCCTCCGGGTCACGCGGGTGATGCTGCCCGCCAAAGAGTTTTGGGACGATGCAGAACGAGCACTTCATACGGCAACCAAATGACGTGCGCACCATCGACACGGGAGGAAAAAGCGAATCCGTGTCACGAGTCGTTTCGCCGGTCCAGACACTGGAATATCGGCGGTGATCCCAGAGATCGCGACGCGGCACGGGCATCTTATCCACACCGGGAAAAACCGGCCAGCATTCGGGATCGAGAAGGTCGAGCGACGGGCCGGGCTGATAGATTCCGGGCAGGTCAGGGAGCGCTTGCTGGCGCGCGAGGGCATCGACGATCGCGCGAAAAACGCCGCACCCTTCACCGCGAACCACCCGGTCGATTTCCGGCAGGTTGAGATCATCTGGTGCCACGGTGGCATGGTGGCCGCCGACCACCAGACAGACATCGGGAAGCGTGCGGCGGGTGAGGCGCGCGAGGTCCTTCATCGCGGCGGCCTCGTGGGTGTATCCGGTGAGTCCCACGAGTTGGGGTTGAAACTCGAGAAGCGCTTGTTCGAGCGCCAGCGGCGCGCAGGATTCAAAACGCAAATCGAGCACGCGAAGGTCGTGACCCGGCCCGGCAGCAGCCGCAAGGTAACCCAACTCAAGTGGTTCTAACAATTGAAACTGCTGCAATGCAAGCACGGTGGGCAGGCTCGCCTTCGGCTTGACCAACAGGATGCGCATCCGCCGCGCGGCAGGCTCAGCAACGGGGGGTGGTTTTCGGGCAGGCATGAAGTGGCGGCAACGGGAGGGCCAAACTTTGAAATTTGCTAGACGAAGTCAAGAAATCCCGACCGTCATTCCGGGCAAAGACCGGGCTTGAGAGGTTGCCAATGGGCCTGATGATGGCATCATCAGGCCATGCATCCGCCGTTGGCAAACCCGCTCTACCCGCAATGGCTCGCGGTGGCGGAAGCCCGCGGCCGTGAGATAGCCCTTCGCGAATTGGCCAGCGGGCGGGACTGGTCATTCGTGGAATTGCGTCGCTTGGCCGAGCAAGCGCCGCCATGCCCGAAGTTGTTGCATTCCGCCGCCGCCGGTCCCGATTTTGTGTTAGATGTGTTGAGGTCATGGCGTGATGGTGCCCTGTTGGTGCCTGATGATGGGTCCGGCATGGATTTTTCACGATTGGCGGTCACAGATCGCAATCATTGCCATCTCAAAATCACCTCCGGGACCACTGGCATGCCGCGTTGTGCGATGTTTCGCGCCGAACAACTCGCGGCCGACGCGGCACAAATCATCACCACCATGGGACTGCGCGCGGATTGGCCAAATGTCGGTGTGATTTCCATGGCGCACTCCTACGGGTTTTCCAGTTTGGTGCTCCCCTTGTTGTTGCATGGCATTCCTTTGTGGTTGTTAGAAAACCCGCTGCCCGAATCCTTGCGCCGCGCCTTGCGCACGGATCGCTCGCTCACGCTGCCCGCCGTGCCTGCGATGTGGCAGGCATGGCAGCAAGTGGACATGGATTTCTCCCCCATCCGGCTCGCCATCTCCGCGGGTGCCCCCTTGCCTGTGGCTCTCGAATCTGCCGTGTTCCACCGGACCGGCCTGAAAATCCACAATTTTTTTGGAAGCAGTGAATGCGGGGGGATCGCGTATGACCGGACGGATTGCCCGCGTGAGCAGGCGTCGCTTGCGGGCACGCCGCTGGCCGGGGTGACCGTAGCGATTGACCCCACCACGGACTGCGTCAAAATTACTTCCGCCGCAGTGGCCGATGGCTATCTGCATGCGGATCCGGCGCACGACGATGCCTTCGAGGTTTCCCCTGGCGGGAGATCCTGGCAGTCACAGGATGTGGCGCGCGTCGACGAGGAGGGTGCCTTGCACTTGTTAGGCAGGGCGGGCGATTTCATCAGCGTGGCCGGTCACAAAATCAGGCCGGCGCTCATTGAGGACGCGCTCCAACGGGTGGCCGGGGTGCGCGGTTGCGTGGTGTTCGGCGTGCCGAGCCCGAATGCCATTCGCGTCGAGGACGTGGTGGTTTGCGTGAAGCTGGATTCCGGCCCCGATTTACCCATGCTCAAAAACGCGCTCAAGGGTCTTCCCTCCACTTATATGCCTCGCCACTGGTGGTTTTGCGACGCATTTCAGCCTGATGCCCGCGGCAAGGTTTCCCGACATCATTGGCGGCAACAATGGCTCACGCAACAAGCCCGTCAGGAATGACGATCTTCCTTGAACCGGCATTTGAGTGGATTGCCACCCTTGCTGAGGCGCCAGAGCAACCACGGCAAACGCAGTAGAAACCCGCCACACAAACGAATATGCATCCATGTCAGTAAGCCATTATCGCGAAAATAACGAAACTGCGAAACTCCCCCCTCGGCGCTTGTGAGATAGAGCACAGGCGTCGGGAGCACCGCAATCGGCACCCCGGCCCACGCAACCCGCACCGCGATTTCCGGATCAAAATCAAAACGCCTGGCCCAGGAGGTCGAGGCAAAGGCGTCAAGCAATGCAGCCAGCGGATACACCCGCATACCAAACAACGAATCGCCGAGGCCCCAGCCAAGAGTTTCCAAGGCGGCAAAGCTGTTAGATAGCTTCCTCCCTTGAATGCGCAAAGCCGGGGCCTCCGGCCCGAAAACCGGCGAACCAAAGACCGCCGCTCCGGCATGTGCATCTGCCATCGCGGCAAAGCGGGGAATGTCATTCGCCGGGTGTTGGCCATCCGCGTCCATGGTGAGGATATGAGTGAATCCTTCCGCCATGGCCAATCGTGCACCATGTAAAACCGCCGCTCCTTTTCCTTGATTCGTCGGCAATTCCATCACTTGCAACCGGGGATGCGTGGCAATCAATTCGTTGAGTGCGGCGGCGCTGTGATCGCGGCTTCCGTCGATGACCACCCACACGTCCGGCCAATGCGTCAGAGCGGCTTGCACCGTGCGCGTCAGCAAGCGTGCGCCGCTGTCATAAGAGGGAATCAACACCAATAGCTTCATTCAACCAATGAATTGAGATAAATGGCCCGCAGCCGATCATTGAAATCAATGACGGATTCGTCAACTCCACAATACACCGGATCCTCCACCTGCATTCGAATGTGGGTTTTTTTGCGGGGCAAACGCCAGACCGGCCAGCCTTTTGATAGATAATCCGTGTCGGTTTTCACTGTAACCGGCCAGACGGGAACCTGTGAGTATTTGGCGACCAAGCCCATGCTGCCTTGAAGTGGATTGAGGGCACATTCATGTTTCCGGGTGCGCGTCCCCTCCGGGAAAAATAACACCCGCCCACCCGCATCCAGCACATCCACTGCACGCTTCACCATGCGGATCGACGGCGTGTTAGGGATCAGTCCGGCAAACATCGCGCCTCCTGAAAACATCGGGTTACGGATCAGGCTCGCTTTGAAAACGCAAGTCATCGGATCCAATTGGCTCAACAAAAATACGACATCCCACATCGCCGGATGATTGGGAGTTACCATATATCCTCCCGAATGGTTGCGCAGCTTTTCAAATCCGGTGTAGTGACACTCAACAATGCCAAAGCCGCCGAGGATATGCACATAACCCGTGAACGCCTGCTTCAACCACCTTTGGCCCAATCGTTGAATTCCAGGCCTGCGCCGGAAGGGTAGCAACAACAGCCCTATCACTAAAAATAACAGCGCGCACAATGGCCAGTAAACAAGACTCGTCAAGGTCACGAGCGCCAACCTCACCACTCCCAATCGTTTCGCCGTCATGATGACTGATGAGATGGCGGGTTGGCGGATACCCCGGTGGCCGATGCTTGCGGTCTACGTCCAAGTCCTTGCATGAGTTCCATATATTCCCAGATGTTGGCACCCTTGCCGCTACGGCGGAGTTTCGCCACGATCGCCGCAAAGGCCGGTGGCAAATCACCCAGCGCCCAGTTGCCCGAGCCTTGCAACACCTGCGAAAGCCGCGCGTGAATTCCAGCCACCGTCAACGGCGGCTCAATGTGAAACCGGGGTTCTAACAGAAAATCGGAGGGTGCGTGATCCGGGGAGTTCGCGTGGAGCAGGTTGACCCGTTGGCACAGCGGGGTGCCCGGATAGATCCGCATGCCGATGGTCGCGAAATACAAGGCTTTTGGAATTTCCGCCGCGCGCGCAATCGTTTCCTCAATCGATTCATGGGTCTCTCCGGGGCCTCCAAAGATCATGAAATGAGTGTGACGGATTTTCAACTCGCTTGCCAGTTCGCTCGCCTGTTGGATTTCACCAAAATCAAAACCCTTTCCATAACTCCGCAGCACCGGGTCTGAAAAACTATCCGACCCAAACTCGATGTGGTTGAGTCCGGCTCGCTGCATCAATTCTAACAATTCTCTTGTGAGGGTTTTATCGGGACGAAGAAGGCATTCCCAGTTGATTTTGACGCCAGCGCGCAGCACGGCCTCGCACACATGGATCACATGACTGTTGCGAGTGTTGAACACGGAATCCACAAGAAACGCCTGTCGCACGCCAGCCGCTTCCATGCACGCGAGTTCCGCGGCCACCTCTTCGCCCGTGCGGAACCGGCTGCGTGTCCCCTCGATCAGCGGGTAGGTGCAATAACAGCAATGCAAGGGACAACCCCTCTGGGTTTGCAAGCCGAGTGGAAATCCTTCCTGGGCATAAGCGGACAAACGGGCGGGCTCGTGATGGGGAGATCCGGAAAAACCATCGGCTCGCCGTTCGCGAGGCACGTGCACGATGGTTCCGTGGTCATTGCGAAAGATCAACCCGGCGATCTCGCCTAGAGGTTCCGTGCCGCCGCGCAAGGATCGGATCAATCGTCGGATGGCTGTCTCGCCCGCACCCACAATCCCAAACTCCACGCCGGTGCGCGCATATAGCTCGTCCGGAAAAATCGAAAACCCACTTCCACCCAGGATCAACGGTGCCGAGGAAACCGCGCGCAGCCTCTCCACGCAGGCAAGCAAATCACGGGTGAATGATACCGGATGATGCGCCTGAACATTGTCGATATTGCGCATCGTAAGGCCGATGAAATCCGGCTGAAACCGACCCGCCGCCTGCTCCAATGATTCGCCGGGGGAAATCGCGTCCCATATTTCTGTGAGGTGCCCGTCTTCGCGCAAGGCGCCCTCGATATAGGTCAATCCGATGGGATAGATGGGATACGGTTGATCATAAGTGTTGAAATTCACGAGCAGGATCCTCACCGGTGATGAATCTGCGGCTCTCATGACGGGATCCTTTCTTCCGGTTCAATGGATCTGCCGCCGCAGCAGATCGCGCCCACCGCCGCTCCGGCCAGCGACAGCGAAAACCCGGTGAGGGAAAGCGCCACCGCGGAGGCAGGTGAGACGCCATACCCATTGCCTAACAGCCATTGCAGCGCCTGTTCCCGCACGCCGAGACCGGCGATGGTGATGGGCAACGAAGCGACCCCATCCGCGATGGCGATCACCCCCGCAAAACCTGCTAACGGAACTACCACCCCGATCGCGCGAGCCGCACAATAATAAATGCCAGCATACATCACCCACATCGGCACCGACCTGAAAACCGCAATCCCAAAACCGCGCCATGTCGCCCGATCGGACAAGACCCGCAGAATTTCCATGTGCAAGCGCTTGAATTTCCAACTCACCCAAGCGGCACCGAGCAGGACGGTGGCGGCGACCCCGAAAACCACCGGCATCTGCGCGACGTGCAGCGCCGGTTGCAGCCCGTGCGCAAGCATCGCCATCACCACCATGAGCACGACACACGGAACGGCGCTGGCATGATCGAGCACCAATGACGAAAGCAAGCCGCCGTGGCGACCGCGCAATTGGCGGCCAGCCAGCAGCACTTTGGCGAGATCCATGCCCAGCGTGCCAAACGAAAAACACCCCGCCACGGTCGCCATCATCGTGATCCTGAACACCCGACCTAACGGAATTTCGAGACCCAGTGCCTGCAAGCACGCCTGCCACCGCCACGCGCTGAGTGCCAGCGAACATCCCGAACATAACAATCCCGCAAGCATCCACGCGGGGTTCAAGCTGCGCCATTCTGCGCCGAGCCGCGCCAATTCAGGACGGGTGAGAATCCATGCGAGCAGGCCCGCGCTCACCGACCAACGGAGCAGCCATGGGATCCGGGATCGAAGGGTCATTGCGGCGCGGGTCTGGCAGGGGGATTCATCGCCAGCCAATCACGCAAGCGCACGAATCGCGTCCCCAATGGTGGTCACATTTCTCAACACTTCGATCGCCTCACTGCCCTCCGAGATTTTTAAGCCAAAGTTTTTTTCCAAGGCGATGACCAGTTGCAGTGCATCGACCGAATCCAAGCTCAATCCCTCGGGACCGAAGATGGGGGTGTCATCGCCGAATTCTTCAGATGAAATTTGAAGCATCAATTCATCCACGATCACTTTTTTGATGCGGATATGCAGATCATTACTCATGGGATATTCGTGATTCGATTCACACGCCGAGCGCAAGGGACGATGGCGGCACTCGTTCTCCATGGCAATCCTTTCCTCAGGCTAAAAAATCCCGCCGTCCAGTTTGAGCACGGACCCGGTGCTGTATCCGGCATCCGCACCTGCCAGATACCACACGGCGGCAGCCACTTCCTCGGGCCGCCCGAGCCGCCGCGCGGGCACCCGCTTTGCCAATGCCTCGACTTGCGCGGTGTCTTGCGCGAGCGCCGGAGTCATCACATAACCCGGACAAATCGCATTCACCGTGATGCCTGCCCGGGCCACTTCCTTGGCCAATGATTGAGTGAGCGCGAGCACGCCGGCCTTGGCCGCGGCATAGTTCGTTTGCCCGGCCGGGGCGAGCAGGGCGCTGAGTGAGGCCATGTTGATGATCCGCCCGTAGTGCTGCGCCATCATCGGCCGGATCACGGCACGGCAGCCCAAAAATGTCCCCGTGAGATGGGTGGCAAGCACTTCATGCCAATCGTCCAGCGGCATGGTCGCCAACAACGAATCACGGTGCTGGCCGGCATTGTTGACCAGCACGTCAATCCGCCCGGTGGCCTCGAGAATCCGGTCGACCGCTGCGGTCCATGACGCCACATCGGTCACTTCGAGCGTGATGCATTCGCAACGATCCGGATACTCGGCCGCCAGTTGTTCCGCCGCGGCCCGCGCGGTGCGGCAGCCCAGATATACTCTCACCCCGCTCGAGCGCTGCAAAAACATCCGGGCACAGGCCAGGCCAATGCTGCCGTTCGCGCCGGTGATCAAAATCGAACTCATTGCCGGGGGAGTGTCCATGTGGGATCTCACGGGTTCGATGGGGATGCGGGTGGCGGCACCACCTCACGGTCTGCTGCGGTCATCCGTCGGGGTGCGTCGAAATCCATCGTTTGGCTGCCACCGTCGCCTTGGCGGACGAGCAGTTGCACCAAGCGCGGCTCCGCCGTGTCGAATTGCAGTTCGATCTGTTTCAAGTTCCGCCGAGTGCGCGGCGATTTCGGCTCGAGTATCACACGGGTGAGCGATTTCATTTCTGTGAGACCGGCGATTTGAAAATCCCTGAGCAAACCGGACTCCGTGAGCTTCCGCCCGCCGAGAAAATCCATCCACAAGCGCATGCTGCTGCTGTGTGGATCGAGTTTCCGCCATTGATTGTCTGAGGCCTCCCAAGCTTGCAAAGTGATGCCATCAAACACGAGCACCGAGCGAACTGGCTTGCCGGTTTCCCAACGGAAACGACCATCCACATAACTCCAAAACCGCCCGACCGATCGCACCGACTCCTTCAAGGTGGGCAGCGTCTTGGTCATGCGAAACTCCACCCGCAAATCCGACACCCGCTGCTGCGCCGCAATCCAATCCCGAAATACTTCCGGCAAACCTCCACCCGCCCCGGCCGCCATCACGCAACCGTGCCCACCCCAAAAAATGACCCATGATAACAGAAATTTTGTCACAGCAATCGACTCCCGGCTTATCGCTCACCCCCTCACCACGCAAGACATTTCATCACCCGGATCCCACGACGGTCACACACCGATGCCCCGCGCCCGGCTTGTCCCGGGATTTCCGGCCGCTACGCGGAACGCTCTCGGACAGGCGCAAAAGCAAATGATGGCCGATTTTATCGCTCCAATTGAAATTGCTGAAAAGCACCACCACCGCCATTTTCTGATCCAGATTCATCCCGGCGTATGCACTGTATCCAGAGATCATTCCATGCGTGTAATAGAGCGTGATTCTGTTAGAATCCAGATGGTCGACGAGCCAACCGAGAGCGACTCCCTCCTTGGGTGTTTCTATCTGGACGCGTCTTGTCTCGGCTAGGTGCGCTTCTAGGGGATGTCGGAATGATCCCATGTTCGCCCTGATGAAAATCATCAAATCGTTGACCGTGGAATACATCCCGCCCGTGGCTCGCATGATTTCCCCCATATCCCATGTTTTCATCGGGGTGTTTCGCCTCAGAAATTTTGGCTGATCCCCGACATGCCCGACCACCAGGCGCTTTTCCTGCTCCGCATTCAGATAGAAAACCGTGTCCTTCATTTTCAATGGACGGCAGATTTTTTCCTCCACCAAATCCGGGATCGCTTTTCCGGTCTTGATCTCTATCAAATGTGCCATCAGCGCAATTCCAACATTGGAATACACATAGTTGCCTTTGGATTTTGGCTTGATATGACAGCTGCGCAAGTATTCATATAGATATGGCTTGTCGATGAAGCCGTATAAGTTGCGCCCCGTGAAAAGATAACGCACCAAATACCGCAGTTGTGTCCAATCCACCGGCTGACGCGGAATGCCGGCGGTGTGTGTCACCAGTTCATGAAGCGTCAAATCACCGACCCCCTCGCCTAACGGAACACCCGGCGGTAAAATGCTGCGCACTGTGTCCTCGTAGCGCAACTGGCCCTCATCCACCAAAATCGCCAGCACGGCGGTGCTGAATAATTTGGTGACCGATGCAATCTGGAATATCGCATCGCCACCCGGCGGCTGCGTATCGCCTGGCCGACCGGACCCGCCATATCCGAACTGCCCGATCGTGCCATCCGGAGAAAGCACGCCAACGGCCATGCCGTAAATCTCGCCGCTTTCTATCAGGGGTTTTGCTAGTCGGTCTACCTCCTCCTTGAGGTTGCGGCTCGCTTGAACCCGCTGCCCCGGAAGCAGCGGAGACGACACAACACGCGTGGAATAACGATGGCACGAGGGAACCCAAAAAACCACCGCAAGCAGCGGCAACAGGGCAAGCCGATGCGCGTTTTTTCTCACAGAAGTCTCGACGGTGGAACCCGGGCCGAGCCGACGCCAGACCCACGGGACAAAAAACGCGGCGGTGAGCAAGGTGGCGAGCACGCCGATCATTGAGGTCTGCCCAAATGTGGCGAGCGCGCCGTTGTCCGACAAGCCAAGGGCCCCGAAGCCCAGGCCGGTGGACAATCCACAATACGCCAATGCGCGACCGATTCCGTGCCCATCGGCACCGCGTTCCCGAAGTGCATGAATCATGTGGATGTTGAAATCCAGGCCCAGCCCGAGGACCAGGGGCACCGTCCCGATATTGACAAAGTTCCACGCGAGGCCAGTCGCGCTCATCACACCCAATAGCAACAGCCCGCTGAAGGCCAGAGAACCCACCGCCACCAATCGCTCCCTCGCATTCCGAAAGACCAGGAAAAACAAAACACCGAGCACCGCAAGCGCCGGCAGCAAAACCCGTTTGATTTCACTATGACATAACGACTTGAGTTGCGCGGTGAGATAATCCCACCCGCCGACTTGAACGCACGGGTCCTGTTGGATTTCGGCAAGGATGCCGGACTCGAATGGGCGCGAGCTATTGGGAAGCCGCACGAACCCGCAGGCCATGACTCCTTCCGCATCACGCCGCAACAAAGGCCCGACGAAATCATCTAACAACTGATCTGATAGCCAGCGTGTTGTGGGTGCTTTGTCGTTTCCCCACTGTGACCAGATGTCAAGAACGCCTCGGGAATAGGCTGCGCCCTCGGCGGTGAAGCCTGCCGCATCCAACGACTCTAACAACCGCGTCCGTGCCACTGCCAACCGCGCCAGGACCGGGAGATTGGCTGCCTGGCGTGTTGGATCCGGTGTGAATGCGGAGGGCAGCAGATGGCCGAGGGTGAGGCCCTTGGCCTTGGCGTTTGTGAGTCGGGATTCCAATTGGCGGAGGCTGCTAGAGAGTTGGGTTGGGGAATCGGCGCGAAGGATCACAGGCAGCCAAAGGGTGTTGGCGGAATCCGGTTTCAGCCGGTGTTCCAGATCGAGGAGTGTCTCGAATGCCTGGCAATGGCGTGGGCGCAACACCCCGGCGCTGTCGTCAATGCCCGGGAGTCCCCGCATCAGCAAGGCACCGACACAGAGCAGTGTGAGAATCGCCGCGAGCGCGCCGGGCCAGGCGGGCCATCCCTTGATCCCGGCTGCCGATGGCGAAGGGGACGGATGGGCAGCGCGGCCGCGCATCGCCATGGGCAAAAACCCATATAACATGACTGCCGCACCGATCAAAATCCCTAAAGCGGTGAGGCAACCCATCCGCGCAATGCCCGGTAAGGTGCTCAATCCCAGTGAGGCAAACACTGCCGCCGCAGTGAGCGCCGACCACGCAATCGACGGAAACAGCTCGGCATGAATCGCCCGAAATCCGTCATCTGGACGCCGCATCGCCGCGTGCAAGCCCATCACTCCGAAATCCTCCACCATCCCCATCAGGATCGCCGCAAAGCCCATCGACATCACATCGAGCGTGCCAAAAGTCAAACCCGCCACCCCGAGCGTGAGCAGGCCCGTCACCAGCATCGCTAACAGAAGATAAAACAAGGGCCTGATGCGCCGGTGCAGCAACCAAAACAGCAAAGCCACAATGAAGGTGATGCCGCTGATCGATTGGCTCATGTCATGCTCCATGCCCAAACCGATTTCCGCTTCAAACGCGGGGCTGCCGGTGTAGGCGATTTTGACTTCCGCTGCCGCAGGTTGCGAGCGTTGCCAGGCCGCCACCACCTCGCGCACCCGGATCAGCCATTCCGAAGTTTCGCGATACCCTTTGAGCGGGCGGCCGGTCTTGACCTTGATCAAATGAAAGGTGCCATCCGCAGTCGAAAATCCATCGCTTCCGTCAAGGCCCGCTCCCGCGTCCAATGCTTCTGTTAGAACGCGCCCAAGACCGAGAGGATCCCGCGATTGGAGCACTGCTGTCAAGGGGCTGATGGATTCGGAAATCGCGCCGAGCCGGGCTTGCAGCAAGGAATCGATCTGTGCCGGTGCGAGCGCGGTCTCGAGTTCCAGCAATTGTTCCGGCCGCGCATTCAACCAGGCATGGGCCGTGAGTTCAATCAACCCGCCGGGTGCTGTGCGCCACGCGGGGTCGGCCTGCACCCGCCGCGCCAGTCTGGAAACCGCCGCCAATTGCGCCGCGAGTTCCTCTGCCAGATCGCCGACGTCCGAGCCGTCGGTCGATTGCATCGTGATCTGCAATTCATCCGGCAGGTCGTGGAATTTTTGGAATGCGGCCGTGCCGGCCACCCCCGGAAGATCGCGCGGCAACAACTTCAACAAATCCACGTTGAAATTCAAGCGGGCCACTCCCACCGCGCCCAATGCGATGACCCACAGCACAAAAACAGCGTAAGATATCCGGCGCATCACTCAGGGTCAAAATGCATGACTGCCCGTCCCGCGCTGTCAAATCAAAATCATCGAGCCGCAATCATGCGCGACCGCGACTGCAATTCGCAGGACTTGTTAGATCAGCCCTTGCTCGCGCAGTGCTTCGTCCACCTCGTCATAATCCGGGCTGCCGATGCCGGCATCGCGGATGCCCTGGATTCTGCGGCGCACTCCGAATTTGCTTTTCGGGCCGGTGACCAGGCCGGCGACGCCGCCGACGACCAAGGGCAACAACAAGGCGACGCCGAGCGCGCCGAGGCCGATGCCCACGCCGCGGCGGGCGCTGCGGTGCATCAAATCACCTAACAGAAGACCAGCCGAAGCGCCCAGAAGTGCGGGCGCGGTGAGGGCACTGGTTTCAATCCATGCGGGAGTGGGCGCGGTGTGCGGGTATCTCATTGAGGAAAGTTACGCGGGATCCGGCCTAACGACAACCCAGGAAAGCAAAATGTTGGTAATTCCTGCTTTCCCACGCCCGCAAAATGAGTGAATCTTCGATCCGTCATGTCCGCTCCCGAAAATACCTATGCCTTGATTTTGGCCGGTGGCTCCGGCACCCGCTTCTGGCCCTTGAGTCGCAACACGCGCCCCAAACAACTGCTCGATCTCTTCGGCAATGGCACCCTGCTCGAACACGCGATCCACCGGCTTGAAGGGCTCGTCCCCTTGGAAAACATCCTCATCCTCACCAACGCCCTGCAGGCCGACGCCGTGCGCGCGACGGCCTCCATGTTGCCGGCTGCCAACATTTTTGCGGAGCCGGCGAAGCGCGACACGGCTCCGGCGGTGGCCTTGGGTATTGGCTTGGTCGCCGCCCGCAACCCGGATGCCGTGATGCTCGTGCTGCCCGCCGACCAATTGATCCAAGACACCGCCGCATTCCAAGCGGTCATGCGAGACGCCCTCACCACCGCCGAGCGATCGAACGGCCTGGTCACTATCGGCATTCAACCGACCTGGCCCTGCCCGTCCTACGGCTACATCGAACGCGGCGAACCCGCGGTCATCGCCGGACTCTCCTCCGCGCATCCGGCCTTCGAAGTGAAACGCTTCCGCGAAAAACCCAGCCCCGAGTTGGCCGAGCAATTCCTGCGGCAGGGCGGCTTCTCGTGGAATGCCGGAATGTTTGTCTGGTCGCTTCCGGTCGTCATCCAACAACTCGCGGCCCACGCGCCCGAACTCGCGGAATTCATCGCGGTCTTGCGCGAATCCAACGATCTTACCGCCACGGTGGCGGCGCTTTTCCCCGGTCTTCCGGCCCGATCGATCGACTACGCGCTCATGGAAACTGCCGAGCGTGTGCTGAATATCGAGGCCACCTTCGATTGGGACGACATCGGGTCATGGATTTCCGTCGCCAAGTATTTTGAAAATGCCCCGGGGGACAACCGCGCGAACCACCCCCTCACCCAGCTCGATTCCCAAAATAACATCGTCTTCAACGCCCGCCCCGAAAGCCGCATCGCCCTGCTTGGCGTCGACGATCTGATCGTCGTCCAAACCGACGACGCCCTGCTCATTGCCAACCGCCACCAGGCGGATGCCATCAAAAATTTATCCGCCATTTTGCCACAAGATCTGCTCTGAAATCCGAACCCACCAACTCGCCGCATCCGGCACTCGGAATCGACCATGGCGAGACCCGCGTCGGGATTGCCGCGACCGATCCCTGCGGCATCCTCGCCCATCCGGTGGAGACGATCGATTGCAGCCGCGTCGACCCCGCCGCGCGCATCGCCCAACTCGTGAGTCAGCGCGCCATCCGCACCTTGGTGCTCGGCCTGCCGGTCCGCATGGATGGCAGCGAGGGCCGCTCGGCAGCCACGGTGCGGGCATTCGCCGCGCGCCTTCACGACCTCCTGCCCGACATTCCGTTAGTGCTGGTGGATGAATCGCTCACCACCGCGAGCGCCGCCGCCAAACTCCGTGAGGCCGGCCGCAACGCCCGCCAACAAAAATCCGTCATCGACCAGGCCGCCGCCGTGGAAATCCTCAATGATTGGATGGGGGCCCCTCCGGCACCTTGATCCGCGCCGGAACCTCGTTGATCGGGATGCCCGCCTTGGTGAGCGCGTCCCAAACTTGCAAAAGCCGTTCTAACGGAAGTTTTTTATCGGCCTCAAGCTCGAGTTTCCGGCCCGGGTTTTGTTTTTGGTAGGCGGCAAGGTAGGATTCTAACAATCCTTCCGGCACGGCGAGTGAGTCGAGCGTGATATTTCCCAGCGCGTCCAAGGCGATGACCGAGCGGGGATCGAAGACGCGGTCGGTTGGGATTTCGCGCACCGTCGGCAATTCGATGCGGAGGATGGCGCGCGATTTCTTAAAAGTTGTGGAAACAATAAAAAACACCAACAGGATGAAGAGGATGTCGATCATCGGGACGATCGGCACCTCGGCCCGTTTTCTGACATGGCGGTAAAAGTGCATGAGCGAAATCAACTGTGGGGGGTGGCCTTTTGGCAGGCGTGCGCCAAATCCGCCAGGAGGGATTCGAGGCGCGCGGTGAGCACTTCGATCCGGCGAGTGAAGTATCCGTGGGCCACCACGCAGGGCACGGCGATCGCCAGACCAAAGATGGTGGTGTTGAGTGCCTCGGCAATGCCGCGCGCAATCGCCAAGTGCTCGGTCGCGTCACTCAAGCCCTGAAAAATGGTGACCAAACCCGAGGCGGTGCCAAGCAAGCCGAGGAGTGGTGCGACCGTGATCACAATGTCGAGCACGCCGATGCCGGCATGGAGGTGCGAGGTTTCCTCACGAGCCGAGGATTCCACCGCCAGAATGATGTCCCGCTGCGGTTTCCCGCGGTGTCTCACGGCCACTGCGGCAAGACGCGCCAGCGCACTCGCCCCTTTCGAAAACTCGTTGAGAATCGGCTCTGACCGGTCCGCCGCAACCAATTCCTGAAAATTCACCATCTGCCTGGCCAACGCGTCTGGAATGACCCTCGCCTGCGAAAGCGACAGGAATTTATACAGGATGGCCGCCATGCCGACCACCGAGGTGAGACAGAGCGGAATCATGAAGATGCCGCCATTGAGCAGGAATTTCCATGAGGTTTGAAGGGCCGCGGACGCGGTGACGGCTGCCATTGTGCTGGTGGTTTCAATCATAATGAATCAGTTAGAAATAGAATCTGAAGACAAGCTCTAACGGTTCTTTGTCGTATTGTTTGCGGAGCGTGGCCGGCATTTTCGGGATGGCGGCGTCGCGGATGGAGTTCAGGGTGAACCCTTTTTGCACTTCTCCGGTTTCCATGTCACCCACGAACTGGACAGAACGCACCTTGCCACCGGGCTCGACAAAGAATCTCACCGTTAGAAACCCGGGCGTGATGAAATCGCGATGGCGCACGCAATTGCGTTGCCATTCCTGCTCGACGGCGCGGCTGAGGGCCGCCTGATAGCGGCCGAGCGGCGAGTCCTCGACATCGAGGGCGCCGCTGCCACTGCGCGAGATGGATCCGGTGACCGCTGTTTTGCGCTGGAGCCCCGCGAATCCCGGTTCGGGCGGGTTTTCGCGGCGCGTGGAATACGGCGACCGGGGCAACTTGACGGGCGGCTTGTCCTGCTTGGCGGTCTCGCGCGGAACCAGCACGTCCACCGGGTTCGGCCCGTCGGGCGATTTCTCGCGGACCTGTGAAGCGGGCGCGCTTTCGGGTTCCGCAGGCGCTGCGGTCTCTAACACCGTGGTTTCCGCAGCTGGTTCGGGGGTCGGCAATTTCGGCGCAGCGAGTGCCTGGGAATCCAAACTGCCATCCTTGTAATCACTCTCGGTGGTTTCAAGGTCCATGGCGTGCCGTGGCGCGATGCCCGCCTGTGAGGGCAATGCCGGCGCGCTGGGATCAGGCGCACGGTTGCTGGTCGCCTGCGTGTCGCGCTCCCCAAAAAGAACCGGTGCCTTCGGCCGTGGCGCTTCTTGATCCGCAGAAGTCCGCGCAAACCGCCGCGCCAAAACCGCCGCAGATTCTAACGCCTCGGCACTTTCCAGACGGGCTGCTGTGGCCGCCACTTGGGGGAAAATCAGCGCCACCGGTGCGGACGGAGCTACAACCTCATGCACGGCCGCTGCCGCGAATTTCGCCGATTCCACACTGGCCAATCCGATGCCGATAAAAATGGCGCTGTTCGCCAACAACGACAGGCCAAGCGCGATCCCCCAAAGGGGACCGTCTCCATGACGCCATCTGATTGCCCACGATTGCATTGCCAACCCGTGCAGCCTTGCCACGAAACCCGCCCGAAGCAACCCGGAATCCTCACCCATCGCGCCGTTACATCGCTTTCACATGCACCGTGATCACCTGCGAAACCCCCGTGCGCGAATCCGTGGCCGTCAAGGTGTGCGTGCCCGGCGCAAGGTGAATCACCGGCTCAGAAACGGCTCCATCTATCCGAAGCGTCGGCGAGGTCCAGCGAGCCGCCCCGGGGAAATTCGTGACGGGCCGGAACTTGTCCGAACCCGAAGGCATCTCCGGGTCTAACAGTAATGTGATCCCGTCCGCCGGGGTGATGATTTTCAGCGGTTCTAACAGAACTGGCGCGGAATCCAGCGCCACTTCTCCCATGCGGTGGTTGTGGCGGCTGGCAAACCATGCGGCATAAACCGGACCTAACAACGCCTTGCCAGTGGAGTCGAAATCGGCAACGGTGGCAATCGGCGGGAGCTGATTCACAGGTGCGAGATCCGCGCGGACATGCGGGTTTTGCGGGTCCACGGGGACGAGTTTGCCGATGCGTGAATCGACGTGGATATCGACCAATCCGTCTGGCCGGGTGAACCATGTGGGTGCATGCTTGCGGTGAAGAAGGAGCATGGAACGATGGAAAACGGGAGCGGCACCGGCCACGCCGGAGATGCCCTTCATCGGTTGGTTTTCAAAATTGCCGGCCCAGACACCGACGGTGAAGTCGGGCGTGAACCCAAGGCACCAGTTGTCCCGGAAATCCGACGAGGTGCCGGTTTTGACCGCGCAACGAAATGGAAGGTCCAAGGCACCACCGGGAGGAAACGACGGCGCACGGGCCGCGGGATCTGATAGAATGTCCGCAAGGAGAAAAAACGAACTGGCGGCAAACGGGAGCCGGGACTCGGTCGGCGGGGATGCCAAATTCGGGAAAAGCAGCGGCGGGATATGGCGGCCGGAGCGGGCGAGTGTGGCGTAGGCATTCGTAAGTTCCAGCAACCGGACGGGCGCGTTGCCGATCGTGAGGCCGAGCCCGGCAGCCACCGGGTCGCTGCCGAGCGTGCTCAGCCCGAGCGAGCCGAGTAGCTGATAGAGCGGCGCGGGCCCGCCAAGAGCGTTGAGTTCACGCATCGCCGGAACATTGAGAGAACACGCCAACGCACTGCGCAACGTCACCGGCCCACGGTAGGCGCGATCAAAATTTTCCGGAAGGTCGAGCCCCTGGGGTGTGCGGAACGGGCTCGGGACATCCGCGAGAATCGAGGCGGGCGTGCGGTCGTTTCGCTCCATCGCTAACAGATAGGTGAATGGCTTGAGGGTTGACCCGGGCGAGCGCGAAACCAGCGCGCCGTTGATCTGGCCACCCCTCGAGTCACTCCACGCGGCCGAGGAAACCAAAGCGAGAATTTCCCCGGTGGGATTGTGGATCACGACCACCGCCGCGTGCCGGAGGTTCGAGTCCTTCAACTTCGAGGTTTCCTCGTGGACGATGGCCTCAATCCCGCGCTGAAGCGAAAGATCCAGTGTGGTTCGGATGACGGACCCGGAACCGATGGGAGTCCCGGCGGATTGCAAGACCAGCGGACCCAACCATGGAGCCGGGCGCGATTCCTCGAGCGGACGCAAACTGAGTGGTTCTGATAGAGCGGCGTCGAAACGGCTGGCCGCCACCTTGCCGGACGCGGCGAGCCGCCGAAGCACCACGTTGCGGCGCGCTATGGCGGCTTCTGGATGGCGCGCGGGATTCAACCGTGACGGTGCCTGCGGGACACCGGCAAGCAATGCGCACTCCGCCAGCGAAAGATCGGCCAGGGGCTTTTGAAAATAAAATCGCGAGGCCTCGGCAGCCCCAATACGCAGATTTCCGTAATCTAACCGATTGAGATAAGCGGTGAGTATTTGCGATTTCGACCACTGCATCTCCAAGCGCCGGGCGACTAACATCTCATGGATTTTGGCGAGGGGCGTGCGGTGCGCGGGCGGCGACGAGATTTTGACGAGCTGCTGAGTGACGGTCGAGGCGCCCGAAACCACGTGACGGTAGATGAAAAAATCGCGGATGGCGCGCGTGGTCGCAAGCCAATCGACTCCACAATGGCGATAGAACCGCTTGTCCTCAGCGGCGATCGTGCACGCAATGAGGTCGGCCGGAAGTTGCCCAAACTCAACCGGCGCCGAGCGGGAGGCATTCGGCAACGCGAAATGCGCGACAAGCGCGCCGGAGCGATCCGTCACCACCGGCGATGCCTGCGGGTTGTCCATGAGCGCTGCCGGCAATGAAACGCAATGCGGTGCAATCCACCCGCCGACACCCGCCAACACCACGACGGCTAACAGAACCCACACCAGGGTGCGGCGGCATGGAAGGCGGACTTTCAAGAAGCGCCACGATGACAGATGGCCGGGCGGATTGAAGCACGAAATCAGAAGCGCCGGAAGCGTTTCAAGGAGGGTCAATCGGCCGGGCGTGCGATCCGGCCCACTCGATCACCTTGAGCACCGCCCACTCAATTCCCTCCTGCGTGCGTGGTGAAAGATCGGTGCCGAAGCCCAGCCGTTCCGCGGGAATCGTGAGCCACCACGCCGCCGGTGCCTGACCGAAAACATCCCGCGCAAGCGCCAGCAAGGTGCACGGCTCGACCGCATGCGTCGTGACCTGCGAGGATTCACCCGGAAAAACCGGAGCAAAACAAAGCTCGCCCGCCGGATCTGCTTGCGCATCGACAAACACCACCGCCGACGCAAGCGACACCGCCTCGGCATGCTCCGGCGATAACTGCGCGCAAACCAAGGTGCGCACCCCGGGCATGGCCTCCATCTCTATCCTCTCCGCAACCATCGGCCCCGCCTGGTCATCCTGCCGCACGGAATTTCCATACCCAATGACTAACAGAAAATCGCGGTCGGGTGAAGAATCGGGCATGGCGGGTGTGGATGTTGGAATCACGGGTCATTGCCAAAAAAGCGGGCGCGTCACCGACTCATGCATCAACCATGACCGGCATCACTCGCGCCGCATTTCGTGGAGCACGCGGCCATCCGGTGCGAGCATGCGCACATCGAGCGCCATGCGGCCCGCAGCATGCGTCGCGCAACTGAGGCAGGGATCATAACAACGGATGCCATGCTCGATACGGTTCAGCATCGGCTCGGTGATTTCGGGACCGCGGGCGAAATGCCGTGCGATCTGCGCAACCGTGCGGTTCATCGCCAGGTTGTTCTGACCGGTGGCGACGATGAGATTGACCTTCTGAAGCAAACCGTTTCGATCCACCGAGTAATCGTGGAAAAGCGTGCCCCGCGGGGCCTCGCTCGCTCCCACTCCCTGAAGGCTGTTGATGCCGGCATCGGCACACAGGTGCGTGCTGAACAACTCCGGATCTGTGAGATAAGCCTCAATGATTTCCAGCGAGGCGAGAATTTCAATGAGCCGCGCGTAGTGATAGAGAAACGAGGAAGTGACCGCCCCATGACCGAGGGTCTTGAAATAACGCAACTCGGCATCGGCCTGCGGGACTCCCATGTGCGTGCAAATGTTGAGCCGCGCCAATGGACCGACCCGGTAGAGACCGTCGGTGGGACCGAGCGGCAGATAGTAGGGCGACTTGAGATACGACCGGTCCTGCACCTCCTCACCGATGACTTTGAGATAGTCGTTCGGATCGATTTGATCGGCGATGATGCTGCCGCTGCTATCGGTGAAACGCAAATTGCCCCCATGGTGTTCCCATCCGCCATCAGGAGTGACCATCCCCATGAAGAGCGATGGAAAATTTCCATACAACTGCACCTCGCGCTGATGCGTCGCGATCACCTGACGAAACAAATCCAAGGCCACCCGAACCGTCGCAAATGCCTCCGGCAACCATGCCCCGATTTTCCCCGCCCCTTCCACAGTGAGCGGACTCCGCACGCCACCAGGAACCGCCCACGCCGGATGAATTTTTTTTCCGCCGAGAACCTCGATGATTTCCTGCCCAAACTGGCGCAGACGAATGCCGGCGCGGGCAAGCTCGGTGTGATTCGCGATCAA
Organism: Akkermansiaceae bacterium; assembly: GCA_903930425.1. Taxonomy (GTDB): domain Bacteria; phylum Verrucomicrobiota; class Verrucomicrobiia; order Verrucomicrobiales; family Akkermansiaceae; genus Luteolibacter. The sequence goes on from CAIYYV010000297.1 coordinate 30,626, forward strand.
TCCGAAAACATTCCGCTGCGCCGGCGCGGATTCCCAGCCTAACAAAAAATCCGGTGCGCTCAGATGGAAGAAGCTCAGCGCGTGGCTTTGGACGAGTTGCCCGAGGTTCATGAGTCGGCGCAACTTGTCGGCGGCGGCCGGGATACTCACGGCCATGATCGCGTCACCCGCCTTGGCGGAAGCGAGCATGTGACTCACCGGGCATATCCCGCAGATGCGCTGAGTGATCCCCGGCATCTCCGAATACGGCCGACCTTCACAAAATTTTTCGAAGCCGCGGAACTCGACCACATGAAACTCCGCGCCGGAGACCTGGCCGAAGTCGTCGATGAAGATGCTGATTTTGGCGTGACCCTCGATGCGGGTGACAGGGTCAATGACGATGCGCTTGGACATGGGAGTAGCACTGAATTCGAAACACTGGATTCAAAACAATGAGAAAAGGAAATGACACGTGATCTAACCAAATTTGATCTGCGACCCGTCGAGATGTGGGGTGATGCCGCTGAGCAATTGGGTGAGCAGTGCCTTGATATGATCGGCGCACGGTGGACAACCCGGCAGGTAATGCTCGACGGTCACCGCCTCGTGCACTGGCATCACCCGGTTGAGCAGGACGGGCAGAATGCCGGCAGATGCTGGCACACGCGGGTTTTGCTGCGCGTGCTCGATGTAGGCGCATTGCAGCACGTCCGCCACGTTGTCCGAACCGAGCGTGTTTCGCATCGCCGGAACATTGGCGGTGATCGCACAATCCCCAAACGAAATGAGCACCTGGGTGCGAGCGCGGATCTTGTGAAGAAGCTCCAGATTGTCCTCGTTGCAGACAGCGCCTTCTATCAGGCAGACGGCAACCCCTTCCGGGTATTCCTTGCAA
>CAIYYV010000298.1 GCA_903930425.1 Akkermansiaceae bacterium
CGGTCATAGCGGCCCTTGAGTTTTCCCTTGCGGAGGAAACCGTCGTAATGTTTTTGGAGGAGTTGGGTTTCCACCTGGCGCATCACATCGAGGGTGACGCCGACCATGATGAGCAACGAGGTGCCCCCGAAGAATTGGAGAATGAGCGAACCGGGCGGAAGGCCGACGACTTTACCGGTGAGCACGGGCAACATGAAAATCACGGTGAGGAAAAGCGCGCCCGCGAAGGTCAGACGGGTCATCGTGAAATCGAGGAAATCCGCAGTGGGTTTTCCGGGACGCACGCCGGGAATATAGCCGCCATTGCGCTTGAGATCCTCGGCGATTTGGGACGGCTGAAACATCATGGCTACCCAGAAATAAGAGAACAAAAAGATACCGATGCCACCGAGGACATAATACCAAGTGCCGCCGCCGGCGAGCTCCCCATACAGTTTGGTGGCCCATCCTTGGCCGGCAAAAAACCATTGAAGCATCATCGGCGGAAGCGACAGCACGGCCGAGGCAAAGATGATAGGCATGACGCCCGCATAATTCACTTTGAGCGGCAAATACTGGGTTTGGCCGCCGAATTGTTTGCGACCGACAACGCGTTTTGCGTATTGCACGGCGATGCGGCGTTGGGCCTGGGTGATCGAAATCGTGGCGGCAATGACGAGGAGAAGCAGGGCGATCATGACGACCATCATGATCGATCGGAACGAACTCACGCCTTCACCCGTGACAAAATACTTCCATGCCTGAATCAACGCACCGGGAAGCGCGGAAATGATATTCACCGTGATGATGATCGACGACCCATTGCCGATGCCGCGGTCTGTGATTTGGTCGGCAATCCAGAGCAGGAACACGCTGCCCGCGACGATCGTGATCACCGTGAGCACCATCCACAACGCAGAAGGATCCGGCACCAGCGTGCCAAAATTTTGGATGCCCGACATATACGGGATTTGACCCGGATTGGTGAGCGACTTGGCGACAAAAAACCCTTGGACCGTGGCAATGCCGATCGTGATATAACGGGTGTATTGATTGATTTTTTGGCGGCCGCCATCTTCCCGGGCAAGGCGCGACAATTTCGGCACGACGGCCGTCATGAGTTGCACCATGATCGATGCGGAAATATAAGGCATGATGCCCAAGGCAAGGATGCCCGCCTGTTGCAGACCACCACCCGAAAACACAGTGAGCAACGCGGTGACCCCGCCCGTCGGGCTTGTCGGATCCTGTTTTTGAAGACTGTCCAACCAAGCCTTGATGACGGTGCCGTCCACTCCGGGCAGCGTGATATGCACGCCGAGACGGATGATGACAATCAAAGCGAGTGTGAAAAGGATGCGATCCCGGAGTTCCGGGATTTTCCAAGTGTTGGTGAAGGCGGAAATCATGGCTTGAGGGAGAGGATCACAACGCAGAAGTTAGAAACACAACGTGAAAGCAAACAAGCACTTCCCTATCAGAAATCGGGAAGCCCCCGGAAAACGATCAAGCCGTAGGGGCTTGCACCGATCCCCCGGCTTTTTCGATTTTTTCGCGGGCGGAAGCGCTGGCATTGGCAATCACCAAATGAAGTGCCTTGGTGACATCGCCGACGCCGAGAGCCTTGACCGAGTCGCAGCGGCCGTTGACGAGGCCCACGGTGCGCAGTGCGGATTCATCGATAGTCACGCCGGCATCAAACAGGTCGTCGAGGTCGCCCACATTGAAGACCGCCACCTTGTCACGGAAATCATAGTTGTTGAATCCGCGTTTCGGCAAGCGGCGGTGCAATGGCATCTGGCCGCCCTCGAAACCGACGCGGGTGCCGCTGCCGGATCTGGCTTTTTGGCCTTTATTGCCTTTGCAGGAGGTTTTTCCGTGACCGGAGCTTTCGCCGCAACCCAGCCGTTTATTGCGGTGTTTGGCACCTGGGTTGGGGCTGTAGGAATGGAGGTTCATGGGAGTTGCTAGTGTTCTGTTAGAGGTAAAGGCAGTAGGTCGTTCGAATCATTCAGACCGAACGGATTCCCGGTTTCAGATGGCCTTTTCTTTTTTCTTTTTGCCGCGACTGGTGAGCACCGCATCGCGGGTGCGGAGTTGGGAAAGCGCTTTCAGCGTGGCTTTCACCACGTTGGCATGGTTGGCGGAACCCATGGATTTCGCGAGAATATCGCGGATGCCGACGGCTTCGCAAACCGCGCGGACGCCGCCACCGGCGATGATGCCCGTACCGGGCGAGGCCGGTTTGAGGAGCACCTTGCCGCCACCGAATTCCGCGTAAATTTCATGAGGGATCGTCCCATCGACAATGCTCATGGGTTTGAGCACTTTGCGGGCACTTTCACCCGCTTTTTTGATGGCATCGGCGACTTCGTTGGCCTTGCCGAAACCGACGCCGACTTTGCCAATTTTGTTACCGGAGACGACGAGTGCGGAGAAGCTGAAGCGGCGACCGCCCTTGACGACTTTGGCGCAGCGGTTGATGAAGACGACCTTTTCGGAGATTTCGTTGCCTTCGGCATCGGTGGGCGCTTGGCGTTCTTCGCGCCGCGGGCCGCTGCGACCGCCACGGCCGCCTTGACCGCCTTGACCGCCACGGCCTTGGCCGCCACCGCCACCGCCACCACCACCACCATAACCGCCGCCGCCTTGTGGACCGCGATTTCCGGAGTGTGGTTGATAGGCTGCGGCAGTCGCTGGAGCTGCGGGAGTCTCGGGAGCTGAGGGGGGCGCAATATCAGAAAGGTTGGGCGCGTTATCAGGAGAAGTGACCATGATGAGGATCTGTTCGATGCGTTAGAATTGGAGACCACCTTCGCGAGCAGCATCGGCGAGGGCTTTGATTTTTCCGTGGTAGAGGTGGCCGCCACGATCAAAGACCACGGCGCTGATGTTAGAACCCTTGGCGCGCTCGGCGAGGAGCAGTCCGACATTGCGGGCGCTGGGGATATTGGACGAGGCCTTTTCGAAGGACTTGTCGAGAGTGGACGCGGAAACCAAGGTGCAGCCGGCCACGTCGTCGATGACTTGGGCGTAGATGTGTTGGTTCGAGTAATGGACGGCCAAGCGCGGGCGCGCGGCGGTGCCGGAAACCTTGCGGCGGATGCGGTTGTGGATGCGTCGGCGGATCGACTTGCGGTTGGTGATGCTCATGGTGCCGTGATGGATGTGAGGTGATGGGCGGCGATGACGGGTTATTTGCCGACGCTTTTGCCTTCCTTGCGGCGGACTTTTTCGCCGGTGTAGCGGACGCCCTTGCCTTTGTAAGGTTCCGGTGGATAGAAGTTGCGGACTTCGGCGGCGAACTGGCCGACGAGTTGTTTATCGATGCCCTCAACTTTGATTTTAGTATTTTCGTTGACCGTGACGGTGAGTCCGGAAGGGATCGGGTGGAGGAGTGGATGGGAACGACCGAGGGCGAGGTCGAGGTCCTGGCCCTTGACAGCGGCACGCAGGCCGACGCCGTGGATTTCCAGATCCTTCACATATCCTTGGGTCACGCCGATGATCATATTCTGGACGAGACTGCGGGCCGTGCCGTGGAGGGCCCGGTGTTGGCGCAGTTCGGTGGCGCGGGAAACGATGACGTTGCCGTCCTCGTTTTTGAGAGAGATGCCTTCGGGAAGATTGAAGTCGAGTTTGCCTTTGGGGCCTTCGACGATCACCGTGCGACCGTCCAGCTTGACGGCAACTTTTTCCGGAAGTGAGATAGGTTTGAGTCCGACTCGTGACATGGTAGTAGGTTCCTTGGTGCGAGTTGGGGGTTTACCAGACGTTGGCGAGAAGTTCGCCGCCGAGTTTATGACGTTTGGCATTGCCACCGGACATCACGCCCTTTGAGGTGGAAAGGATGGAAATGCCGAGGCCGGACATGACGCGCGGCACTTCGTCGGCACCGACGTAGTGGCGGCGGCCGGGAGTGGAAACGCGTTTGAGGTCGGTGAGGACCGGGCGGCCGTCGAGAAACTTCGGTTTGACCTTGAGCAAGGTGCGGGTGCCGGTGAGGACCTCGTAATTCCAGAGGTAGCCTTCTTCTTGGAGGATGCGGGCGATGTCCGCTTTGATCTTCGAATAAGGGGCGGTGAATTCCTCATTGCCAGCGAGGCAGGCGTTTTTCAGGCGCGTGAGAAAATCGGAGATGGGATCGGTGAGAACTGCCATGATGAGTCTTTCTGATAGATAGGTTCGGTGGATGCCGTGTGTTAGAGCGCGGCGGCCTCGGCGGTTTCTTCGGTGGATTTTTTCACATCGCGGAATGGCATACCCAGCTCGGTGAGCAGGGCGCGCCCTTCGGCGTCGGTCGGGGCGGAAGTGACAAAGATCAGGTCGAAGCCGATCGGGCGTTTGATTTGATCAATTTCGATTTCGGGGAAGATCGATTGTTCTTGGATGCCGCAGGCATAGTTGCCACGACCGTCGAACGATTTGGACGAGATCCCGCGGAAGTCGCGGATGTTCGGGGCGGTGATATGGATAAACCGGTGGAGGAACTCCCACATGCGCGTGCCTCGCAAGGTGACGCGGGCCCCGAGGATTTCGTTTTCGCGGAGCTTGAAATTGGCGACCGCTTTTTTCGAAAAGGTGGTGGACGGGCGTTGGCCGGTGATTTTCTGGATTTCGTTGACGGCGTCATCCACGGCGACCTTGCGGTCAGGGGATTTGCCCATGCAGGAAGTCACGACGATTTTTTCGAGGCGAGGGACTTGGTGGATATTGGTATATCCGAGCTGCTGGGTGAGAGCCGGGACGACCTTGTCCTTATAATGTTGTTGCAGGCTGGGTAGGTTCATTGGTTTTGCGGGTCAGCGCGGGTTGATGGGCGCTTAAGCGCGGGCTTCGAAAAGCAAGACCGGCAGGGTGCCGGTCCTGTTCTTAGCCCACTTTTTTTACGTTAGAGAGATGGACAGTACCGTCGATGGTTTTGATGCCGCCGCTGGGGTCTGCCTCGGTGGCTTTAGTGGCTTTTTTGACAGGGCGGCCGCCTTCGACGACGACTTGGCCTTTGGCGGCATTGACGAGGAGCACGGTGCCGCGCTTGCCCTTATGGTTGCCGGTGATGATTTCGACTTGATCGCCCTTTTTGACGTGGGTTTTGATGCGGCTCATGGGATGGAAAGGTGAAAGGTGATGGGAGGCTGCTCAGAGAACCTCGGGAGCGAGGGAGACGATTTTCATAAACGCTTTTTCGCGCAATTCGCGGGCGACCGGCCCGAAGATGCGGGTGCCGCGCGGGTTGTTGTCTTTATCGATGAGCACGATGGCGTTAGAATCGAAGCGGAGGATGGATCCATCGGCGCGGCGGATGGGATAGGCGGTGCGGACGACGACGCCTTTGACGACGCTGCCCTTTTTCACGGTGGCGGTGGGGATGGAATCGCGGATGTGAGCGACGATAATATCACCGATGCATGCGGAGCGGCTGCGTTTGCCGAGCACGCCAATCATTTTTGCAGTGCGGGCACCGGTATTGTCGGCGACGGCGACTAGGGATTCCATCTGGATCATGGCTGGGAAGAATTGGAGATTTAAGATTTGAGATTTGAAATCCGGCAAGGCCGGCTCAGTGAGAGACGATTTCCTCGAGCGTCCAGCGTTTCAGTTTGGAAAGCGGGCGGGTTTCCACGATGCGGACGCGGTCGCCGATTTTCGCTTGGCCAGCTTCGTCGTGGACGTAGTATTTTTTCGAGCGTTTGACAATTTTGTTAAAGCGCGGGTGAGGCACGCGTGCGACGTGTTCGACGACGAGGGTTTTGTCCATCTTGTCGGAGATGACCAAGCCAACGCGGGTTTTGCGGAGGTGGACTTGCGTGTCCGGGGAAGTATCGCTCATGGTGTGGGAGTGGGGTGGCGTTGGGGCGGGGATCAAGCGTTTTGCTTGGCGGTGACAGCGGTCATGACTTGGGCGGTCTGGCGGCGCACCAAGCGGATGCGCGCCGAATTTTCCAATTGGCCTGTGGCTTTTTGGAGCCGGAGGTTGAGGGCTTCCTGCTTGAGTTCGCGGAGTTGGAGTTGGAGATCGTCGGCGGAGAGTTCGCGGATGTCTTTGGCTTTAATTTTGGCCATGGTGGAGACGGGGTGAAGGATGAATCAAGCGTGCGAGTTGCGGGTGACGAGGCGGGTGCGGATGCCGAGTTTATAGGATGCGAGGCGCATGGCTTCCTTGGCAGAGGATTCGGGCACGCCACCGACTTCGAAGAGGATGTTGCCTGGGCGGATCACGGCGACCCAGCCTTCGACGGCACCTTTGCCCTTGCCCATGCGGACTTCGGGTGGGCGAGAGGTGATCGGCTTGTGAGGGAAGATGCGGATCCACACTTTACCTTTGCGTTTGAGTGATCGGTTGATGGCAATCCGGCAGGCTTCAATCTGACGGTTGGTCATCCATGCCCGGTCGAGGGTTTGCAGGCCGAAGTCGCCGAAGGCGACAGTGGTGCCGGTCTGGGCATTTCCAGAGCGGCTTCCGCGGTGGGCTTTGCGGAACTTGGTTCGTTTGGGCATTAAGGCCATGGCTCAGTCCTTCTTGGGGATTAGAATTTTTTCGTTAGGAAATGGGAGAAACTCAATTGCGGGTGTTCGGTCGGCGGTCAGCACGGTCCCCACGATCGCCGCGGTCACCACGCTCGGCGCGGTCTCCACGGGAGCCTTGGGAACTTTGGGGTTTGGCGGCGTTGTCCTCGTCCTTTTTATTGACCCAGCACTTCACGCCAATGATGCCGTAAACCGTGCGGGCTTCGGCGAAGCCGTAGTCGAGCGGGACCCGGAGGGTTTGGAGCGGCACCTTGCCTTCGCGATACCCTTCGGCACGAGCGATGTCCGCACCGCCCAAGCGACCGGCGCAACGAAGACGGATGCCTTCGGCACCGAATTCCATCGCGGTCTGGAGTGCGCGCTTCATGGCACGGAGAAAGCTGATGCGGCGTTCGAGTTGCACGGCGATCTGCTCGGCAACCAACTGGGCATCCAACTCGGGTTTGCGGATTTCGATGATATCGATTTTGACTTGGGCGCCCTTGCAAACATCGGTGATTTCCTTGGTCATCACTTCGATTTCCTTCCCTTGGCGGCCGATAATGAGGCCGGGGCGGGACGAATGCAGGGTGACGCGGACGCTATTCCATGCGCGTTCAATGATGACTCGGGCCAAGCCGGCATTTTGGAGCTTATTTTTGAGATAAGCGCGGATGGCGAGGTCTTCGTGGAGTTTGGCGGTGTAGTCTTTGCCACTGGCATACCACTTCGAGCGCCAGTCTTTATTGACTGCGAGGCGGAAGGCGATCGGATTTACTTTCTGGCCCATATTGGATAAAGGATGAGATTAGGAGAGAGGGATTCAGGCGGGATCTTGCGCAGGAGCGGGGGCGTCTTCGGTCTTCGGGGAGACCGACTTGCGCGGTGCCCTCTTTTTCTTTTCGGGAGCGGAGCCGACGAGCGTGATCGAAATGTGGCTCGAACGTCTGAGAATCGGGCCGGCCGATCCTTTGGCACGAGGTTTGAACCGGCGCTGCGTGGGCGCAGAACCAATCACCGCCTCTTTGATGATGAGCGTGCTCGCGTCTAACGAAAAATTATTTTCGGCATCGGCGATGGCGGTTTTAAGGGTTTTGCCGATAAGTTGGGCGGCCTTTTTGGGCGTGAAAGTGAGAATATCGAGGGCGCTGGAGACGGGCAGGCCTTGAATTTCACGGGCGACGTCACGCGCTTTTTTGGGCGAGAGGCGAACGTATTTGGTGGTGCTTTTGACTTCCATGGGACGGCGGACGTGAAGGGTTACTGCGCTGGTGCTTGTGTTTCGAGGATGGCGAGATCGCCGGGGCGTGGAGTATCGGCGGGATGATCGAGGGCTTCGACAAAGACGCCGCTGACGCCCTTGCGGACATCAGCGAGAATGGCTTTCCCGTAGGATTGTTGGCCGCGAGTGAGGCGGAAGGTCATGCCAATTCGGGCTCCTTGGCTTTCGCCAATATTGAGAACGAGCATGCCGCTTTGCGGATCAAGGCTGACAACACGCGCCTGTTGCAGAGAACCGGATCGCACATCGGGGCGAGGCTTTTGTCCCAGTCCACGGACGGCGTCAAGCTCTCTTAATGAAGTTTCCACGCGAAGGCGGGCGTCGGGATCGGAAACCACCGCCTGACGGAGGTAGTCATTGACCGCAGTGACCAACCGGGCGGCCGCTCCTTCAAGATCCGAGATCTGTTCATGCGCAAGCTGAAGGTCCGCAACCGCTTGAATCAACCGGTCATCCCCACCATCTAACAAATTTTTCCCCAGGGCTTCGAGGCGTTCTCGGACTTGGGTGAGTTGTTCGGTGGCTTGTTTTTCTCCGCGGTTGGCTTCGGCGAGGCTGCGTTGGAGGGTTTGATTTTGGCGTTGGAGATCGGCGATGGCCTGCGGGCGGGCATCGGACGTGGCCGCCTGAGCCGGGCACATTCCCGCGCTGGCCAAGCACCCGAGGGTGGCGGCAAACACGATGGAATGGAACGAGGCAGTCATCAAGGTGGGGATCAATCGTGGTGCTTACTTTTTGCCGATGCCACCGTGGCTGCGGAAAATCCGGGTGGGGGCGAACTCGCCGAGTTTATGACCGACCATATTTTCGGTGACATAGACGGGGACGAACGTTTTGCCGTTATGGACGGCGAAGTTATGGCTGACGAAATCCGGAGTGATCATCGACTTGCGGCTCCAGGTTTTGATGGGCTTGCGGTCGGATCCGGCATCGGCGACAACGTCAATTTTAGCGAGAAGCTTTTGATCAACGAAGGGGCCTTTCTTGAGAGAGCGTGGCATAGGATCGGGGCGGGTGTTAGATTGGCAAAATGAACAAGGAAATTACTTCTTCTTATGGCGGGAAGCGACGATGAAGACGCTGCTGGTCTTCTTGTGGTTGCGCGTTTTCTCGCCCTTGGCGTGGCCCCACGGACTGGTCAAATGCTGGCGACCGCCGCCGGATTTTGATTTGCCTTCGCCACCGCCGTTCGGGTGGTCGACCGGGTTCATGGTCATGCCGCGGACGGTCGGACGGACACCTTGCCAGCGGGTTCGGCCGGCCTTGCCGGATGTTTCATTCATGTGGTCGCGGTTGCCGACCTGACCAATCGTGCAATAACAACGATCATTGAAGCGACGAATCTCGCCCGAGGGCATTTTCACCAAGGCCCAACCGCCGTCGCGGTTGGAAAGCACGGCAAGTTGGCCGGCCGCACGGGCGACTTTGCCGCCATTGCCAGGGATGAGCTCGATGTTGTGAATCGAAGTGCCTAACGGCACAGCACTCAAGGGCATGGCATTGCCGGTTTTGGGAGCGACATTTTGGCCAGAGACCACGGTGGTGCCGACTTCCAAACCTAACGGAGCCAAGATATACGATTTCTGTCCATCCTCATACTGAATAAGCGCGATGCGGCAAGTGCGGTTCGGATCGTATTCAATGCCGACCACAGTGGCGGGGGCATCGTGCTTGCCGCGCTTGAAATCGATCAGGCGGTAATGGCGTTTGTGACCCCCGCCGATGTGACGGCAGGTGATGCGACCCGTGTTGTTGCGTCCACCGGTGCGCTTGAGCGGCGTGAGCAGACTTTTTTCGGGTTTGCTCTTGGTCACCTCCTCGAAAGACGGGAGGTTCTTGTAGCGCAGGGACGGGGTGATGGGCTTGAAATTTTTCAATGGCATGACTCGCGGAACGGTGAAGTTTTGACGTTTGGAGCAGCGGGGGGAATCGCTTAGATGAGATCGAATGACTCGCCATCCTTGAGGCGGACGACGGCTTTTTTCCAGTGGTTGGTGCGGCCCGCATCGGCGCGGCGTTGAC
>CAIYYV010000299.1 GCA_903930425.1 Akkermansiaceae bacterium
ATGCTGGCCGACCTGAAGGCGGATTTGGCCAACGGCGCGGTCGTGTTAGTCCCCTGTCCCTGGCCACAGGTGCATGCGGCTGCCGAACGCCTGAGTGAGCTTTACACTGCTACTCATGGCCACCGTGCCATGGATATCCTCCATGTGGCAACGGCCCAGGAATTGGGTGCCGGTGAATTCCTCACCTTTGACGCCAACCCACGAAAACTCGCTGCGGTTGAGGGGCTCCGTGTGCCGCTGTGATAAGGTCCACCGACTCATGAATGAAGGCCGAGATGGCGACACCGCGGACAGCCGCCGCATACTCGATCTTCTCTGGCCACATGTCGCGGCCCGTGCGTTTGATCCGTTCAACGTCCTTGCTGAACTGTCTCTTGAAGATGAGGTCTCGCATCAGATTCCGAGCGCGGACTTGCCAAGCTCTCAAGGTGCCCGAGTGGGGATGACGCGGCGGCCCAAGCGTCGATAGATCGTGAAGTCTGCGTCGGTGGTGAGCAAGAGCGGATCGGGCAGAGTTTCCGTGAGGCGGACCAAGCACGCGTCGGCGACGCTCATCGGCACGTCCGCATACTTGTCGAGCAGGTCCAAGACTGGCAGGAAAGCGTCGCCACTAACAGCCACAATCCGCAAGGCACCGCGGCGACAGGCAAGGCGGAGAGTTGCGCAACCCTCAGGCGCGAGGAGATGATCAGCCTCGGAGAGGGCCGACTCACAGGTGAGCCAAGGCGGGGGATGGCGGCGGGCCTGCTGGACCGCCCACAAGTGGTGTTGATCATGCTTGCGCCAAAGCGCGACGAGGAACGATGCATCAACGACGACGCCGGGAGTAGGCACCTCACTGCGGGAGCCGAGACTTTCCATAACCTTGGGTTTTCAAGTAGTGCTTTTTGCGGGCGCTCATATCGGTGGGGCCGCCTTCCACGGTACCGATCAGATCGGCAATGAGGTCAAAGCCAGAGGTCGTGCGTGTATTTTGCGCGCCTGCAGCGATCAATCGGCGGCGGGCTATTTCCGATTTCGTCAGATCGCAGCCTCGTGCTTCAGCTTCCAACTCCCTGGCCAAGTCATCTGGAATTCGTAGAACCAGCGTTTGCATGGCCGGATTGTAATACACGATCGGACATGGCGCAATACGCGAATTGACGTTGATATCGTGCTGCACGGCGGGATGGAAGCGCAGGGGCTCATTGCGCCGGACTGCGGGACGAAACGCAATTCGACTTTCCGGCCGATGGCGGCGGTGGCTTTGCCGATGCTGGCCACGGTGAGCGACGGATTCTAAGGGCATCGGCACCGCGGAATGGTTGCGGGAACCCATGACGGAATCCACTTGAAATGATGGAAATTTCACGCCACTTTGCATCAACAACAACGCATCAACGATGAGAATCACCGTGGACATCGAGCCGCAGAAACTTCATTCCATCATCAAGCTGACCCGGCAGACGAAGAAATCGCCTGCGGTAGGCCAAGCGCTCGACGAATTCATCGAGCATCGCCGTCGTCAAGGGTTCCTTGCCAAGGTGATGGCGGGAGAAACCGACTACCGCGCATCCAACGACGACTTGGAGTCCCTTACCGACCTGTCTCAACCGTGACTCTCATCGACACTTCCGCATGGATCGAGTTCTTTCGCCCCAAGGGAGATCCGCACGTGAAGGCGCTCGTCCGCGATCTCATGACCCTTCAGGAAGCGGCCTACACCTGCCCGGTCGCATTCGAATTGCATTCCGGTGCGCGGAAAGAAGAACTGAAGGACTTGCGCACCGGCCTGGATTTGGCGACTCGCATTGTGTTGCTTCCAGAGCATTGGGACTTGGCGGGCTCGTTGCACGCAGCGCTCAGAGCCAGTGGCATGCACCTCCCCGCATCCGACCTGCTCGTCGCCACCGTCGCCCACG
>CAIYYV010000300.1 GCA_903930425.1 Akkermansiaceae bacterium
GGGATGTCATACGGACTGACAGTGGTTTCAAGAACTACCTACTCGCCCTGGGTGGCTATAAGATTGCTCACGACGGCACTGGAACCGAGAAGGAGTATTTCTGTATGGATCACAAAAAACTTGCTTATTTTCCGAGTCTGCGAGACGGCATTGGACGCCTAACGAGGTTGCTCAACACTGCCGAAGGATTCCGCGAAAAGCTTCTTCTTGAGTCCTCTCTCGAAGCTTTTAGATGTGAGGTGGAATTCCGGCGAGGTTTACGCTTCTTTAGCTCAAAGTATCCTAGCTTGTTGTTCGCACGGATACATCCGAACAGCGCTGGTCAGTTCAACCATGATGTGATGGCCATTATATCCGCAGAGAACCCGGATGGAATTGAACAGCCATCTGCGGAGAATCAGCGCCTGACCGAGGCCTTGGCTGGGTATCTGGCAAGCCGGGGGATTTTCGCATCTTCTTTGTCCATAGGGGCGGCAGATGGGAGTCGCCTCGAACAGGGTTTCTTGATTGGCGCCAACACCGAAACCGCAGTGGAAATTGGGGCGCTCTTCAATCAGGTTGCAGTATTCATGATTTATAATCAGGAGCGAGTCGTGATGATTAGCTGTCGGGGCGAAGGCCGACATCGACTTGGAACTCTCAAGCAAATGGTCATCTGGCCCCCGTTGTCTCAACGGCAGAACCCTGGTCCCACCTGAAACTCTGTGTGCCTAAAATCAGAATGATCCATCTGGACTCATGCAGGAGACCGCCAACTTGCGATTCAACGATTTTTTTGAAAAACGACCTTGATCGGCTGCACCGATCTGGCAGACGTGTGACGGATGAACGAGAACCTGACCAGCCACGCCAGCTCCCGGATTTTCGGGGAAATGGCGCGGATTGGTCGCGGTTCAAATTCACCGGGAATTCGCGACAGAATGCCCTCGGTATTCCACACGGATTCCACACAAACGGCCCGTAAGGAGCGCGAAACGGCGCGAAGACGGGGAAAACAACCAACGCAAGAACGCCTATGAAATCAAGGAATCACGCGCAACCTGCTCAGAGTCACGGAGATGGCGGAACGGGTGGGATTTGAACCCACGGTAACCGTTTGAGCTACGCTCCCTTAGCAAGGTAGTGCTTTCGACCACTCAGCCACCGTTCCGAAAAGCAAGTCGAAAGGTTTCAATCACAGGCTGGGAGAAACGTCAACCTCGGCAGAGGGATTCTTGAATAATTCAGCAGGCGGGGTGTGCTCGGTGGTATCGGGCAGATCAGCGGTATCGGGCAGATCGGCGGTATCGGGCAGATCGGTGGTATCGGGCAGATCAGCGGTATCTGGCAGATCGGCGGTATCGGGCAGATCGGCGGTATCGGGCAGATCGGCGGTATCGGGCAGATCGGCGGTATCGGGCAGATCGGCGGTATCGGGCAGATCGGCGGTATCGGGCAGATCCACTGAATCGGGCGGCAGGTCAGTTGGATGTTGGCGGGCGGATTTGGGGAGGCGCTTTTTTTTCGATTTGGGGGGCTTGGGTGGGCCGTCGTCCTCGGACTCAGAAGGCTGACGGACTTCCTGCACATGCAGGGTGTCATCGGTGAAGAGCAGGATATGCCCTTGATGGAGCAGCCAGAAGAGATCGGCGGCGAATTCCGCAGGCGGGGCCGTTCCGCCTTCGGGCAGGACGGCTTTCCAAAGGCCTTCGAGTTTGGCGGGTTTGTTCGCACGGATCCAGTTGACCATGATGGATGGGCGCTCCGCGAGGACGGCACCGACAGGGAGTGGATGTGGGCGGGCCGGGCCGGTGAGGAGTTTTCCTTGGCGTTTGAAAACCGGCAAGTGTTCGGCTTCGGCGGCACGGCACACGGCGGGAATGAGGATGGCTGGGTGATTGCGGGCGTGGTTGCCGGCGAGTTGTAGGGACGTGAGGAGTGAAGGAGAGAGGTGCGACGGAGCGATCGATGCTAACACATCGGCCACACGCACCTCGGCAAAAGCCTGATCCAAACACCGTGTGCCCAAGGCACGCTCCGCTTCCGCGCGATCCTCGATCCAGGCGTCATCCGCGTCATCTTTCAGGCGCCAGCGGGTTTTGATTTTGGTGGTATCCAACCAGGCATTGACAGCGTCCTCGCCGCGCTCGGTGCGAACCTTGGCGGAATACACGGCAAAGGGAAGGTGCGCAAAACGTTCACGATGCAAACGCCGAAGGTTCACCTGATAGGCATGAAAATTCGGTGGTCCAAGCCACTCGCCGGATATCCCGCAGCGGGCGACCGACTGGAAATTACCGGTCGGCGGGTCCACCTCGATCGTGGCTTCCTCGATGAATTGGTTGCGCAAATCGGACTGCCACAGATGGCGCAGCGCCTCGTCGCGAGTGAGAAAAACAGACTCATCGATTTTACCGCTAAACAACGGAGGGTGCGGAACGAGGGCTTCGAAAATCGCACGGCACCGGGCGCGTTCCGCTAACAGAATTTTTGCGACATCATACAGTGGATAGACACGGGCCACATGTTGCACTTCCTTGCCGATGAGGTGGACGGCCTGCGGATCAGGAGCGAGGATGACCCGCACGCCCTCGGCAGGGGCCGCTTCTTCATCGCGCGGAGGGGCCGGCCGACGCGTGTCAAATTTCGAGTTTTGGCGTGGAGACGAACGGCCACCCGTGTCGCGTCCGCCGGAATCGCGGCCACCCGCGTCGCGGCCACCGGAATCACGGCCACGTCCACGGTCGCGAAACTCGCGTTGGGGCGGGCGATCTTCGGACGGAGGGGCGGGTTTCGGGGTGCGGTCTTGTGGGGTTCCAGCAGCGCGTGCCCATGACGGGCCAAGTGCAAAACTGGACAAAAGACTGCTCAATGGATCGTTATCAGAATCGCTCACGGCGTGAAGACTAGGGAAAGATTTTGGAAATGACAAACTCCACGTTGAGTCATTTTCGGGGGCACGGATGTGAGGCAAGCAGCGTGAGAATGCGTTGTGTGGCTCCCGCATGGCGGACGAGCACATCGGCTGCGTTGCGGGTGATGGAGGCGGCGAACTCAGGATCCAACGCGTGAAGGATGGCTTCAGAAAGCCCCGAAGAATCATGGACGCGGAGACAACCGAGGGAGGCCGTAAGACGCGAGACGAGCGGTTCAAAATTTTCCATGTGGGGGCCGCAAATCAGCGGTTTATTCGCCAAAATCGCCTCGGTCGGATTTTGTCCTCCTTGGGAAAAAAAACTTTTTCCGATGATGACGACATCCGCGTGCGCTGTCCAATCACTCAGTTCGCCAGTCGAATCAATGAGAAACACCTGGGGCAAATTCGCGGGCATCCCGACCTCCAAAGCATCCGGAAATTTTGAGCGGACGATCACCGAAAAACCCTCGCGCTCCAAATCCCATTTGACAGCGGCACGCCGCTCCGCATGGCGCGGAACGATCACCGGCAACGCTGCGGGTATCGCCGCACGAATCGCCGAGGCAATCCACGCGTCCTCGCCGGCATGCGTGCTCGCCGCCAAAATCACCGGGCGATTCATCCCAAAAAAATCGAGCATGTGCTGGAATTCCGGCCGCCGCGCCGGCCGCGCTCCGCCATCGGGATCGAACTTGAGGCTGCCGGTGTGATCGATGCGCCCCGGATCGACGCCGAGATTCTGCCAGAAAAGCGCGTCCTCGGGTTCCTGGATGGCAACGGCATCTAACAACGAAAAAACCGGGCGGACCCAGGCGGCGAATCGGTGGAAACGGCGCGCGGATTTCGGTGAAATACGTGCATTGACCAAGGTGACCGGGATCCGGCGGTTTTGGCAGGCAAATAACAGATAGGGCCATGCCTCACCCTCGATCAAAACGATTTGCGATGGAGAGAAGCGTTTCAGATAGCGGCGGACCATGGATGGGAAATCGAGCGGGGCATACGTGACGCGCAAATCGGGAATAGCGGCCGCACTGGCGACGGCATGGCCGGTGGCCGTGCCGGTGGCGAGGACAAACCGTTGACCGGGATCACGGGCGAGCCAGGCACGGATGAGTTTCAGTGCGAGCAGGGATTCCCCCACGCTGATGGCATGGATGTGGACCGCGCCTTGGGGTTCATCGTGGCGGGCCGCCGAGTAAAAGGCGACACGCTCGCCGAGTCTTGTCGAGCAACCGCCACGCCGCAGCATTTTCAGCAACCAACCCGGAAACGCCGCAAGAAACAGCAGCGGCAACAAGAGTCGGTATAACAGAATGGCAGTGAACAAACGCATCGCGACTCAAGCTAAGCAGGGCATGAACCCTGCGTAAAGACGGTGTTGGAAGCCGGTGGGGGTGCAGGCCGCACCGCAGAATGGGAGTGTCATGTATGCGGGGCTTGAAGGTGGAGATTGCGGGAGAAAACGAGGGAATCCCGTCCACTGGCTTCAAATTGCTCGCGGCGGCGACTCGGAAGAACATCCACTGTTGCGGGAGCATAGCCGAGATTCGTCGCGAAAAAATCCGCAGCGCGGTTGCTCAGGGCAAACACACGTGGGATGCCGTGCCGGGACGCGATGGCTTCTGCATGGCGGACCAATTCCATGCCATATCCCCTTCCCTCATGCGCCTTTTTGACATGCAGGCACGCGACCTCGGCGCAGGCTTCGGCAGGATAGGGATGCAGTGCCACGCAAGCGACCACATTGTCATCGATGGTCATCACATGGAAATCCCCGAGGCGCGACTGGATGTCCTCATAAGTCCGCTCCACAAGCTTTGTGCGGCGCACCGCCCGACCAATCATTCCTAACAATTCGGGAATGTCTTCCTCGCGCAGCGGACGTATCACCCGATAGCTGTCCGCGTGAACCATCGTCCCCACGCCCTCATTGGAAAACAATTCATCCACCAACACGCCTTGGTGGCGACCGTTGAGAACGTGGACGCGCGGCACGCCGCGAGTGCAGGCGTTGGCTGCGGCCCGGAGCAAGCCGGCCCCCGTCACATCGGTTCGCGCGCTGAGTGACGCGGCATCCGCCGCGCGGATGGCATGGGCGGGCACGCCGTCGATCAAGATCGCCTCTTCTAACAGGGTGATGATTTTCGCAACTCCGAGGCTTCTGGCAAACTCGACCACCGGCGGATCTAACGGGCCAGTGGTGGAGGCATCGATCACTGCGGATTGGCCGCGGGCAAGGATGTCCAGGGTTTCCCGAAGCGCCTCTGGATCGGTGATGGGGTGCGAGACGCGGGCGGCCCGGATCTCACACTCGAGCGTCCAATCGTAAAGGTCATTGAGATCACCCCCCAGAACACCGAGGACGAGTTTCACGCCCAGATCTTCGAGCACGGCGAGATCCAGCAGGGTTTCAGCGACGGCCGGTTCCGGGAGCAAGCCGGCTTCAATGAGCACAAAAAAGACCTTCCCACGAAATTGAGGGATATATTGGAGGACTTCCCGAACATTGCTTGGCTGCGCCACATCGTTTTTCTATCAAACCACGACGATCGCGCAAGCGTGGGTTTGCCAGATCCATTTGTGAATAGGGGCAAACTCGCGGATCATCACGACGATGGATTAAATTCTTTGCAACGCGTGGAGTGGGTGTTAAGTCATCGGCATCACATGAAACTGTTTTTAATGCTATTGGGTTTAATGGTGGTAGGAATTTTGGGTTACCGGATGGAACCGGGATTGAGGGCTCGTCTCACCGGGATCGAGGGAAAAAAACCGGCGGCTAAAGTGATCAGCCCGGAAGCAAGCAAGTTGCCGGTGATTGACCCCGCCACCCTGAGTCCCGAACAACTCCCCGAAAAAGTGGCTCTCTATGCCGACGCCACCGTCACTGATACCGCATCGGCCGTCACCATGACCCTGCAAGCCGGCAACCGCGTGAAACTCGTCCGTGTCGAAGGAAGCAATGTCGTCATCAGTCCGGGCGAAGGTTCCTATACCGGAACGCTTCCCATCACCGAGACCGACCTGATGGAACAAGTCACCGCCATGGCCGCCGCCACCGAGGCAAGTCCCGCACCTGCCACCGAGGCAAGTCCCGCACCTGCCACCGAGGTGACGCCCGCACCTGCCACCGAGGTGACGCCCGAACCTGCACCCATGCCGGAAGGCACACCCGCCACCGAGGCCATGCCCGAATCCACTCCTGCACCCGCACCCGAAGCCACACCCGCACCGGAGGCAACGCCCGCACCCGAGGCAACGCCTGCACCTGCACCGGAGGCAACGCCCGCACCCGAGGCAACGCCTACACCTGCACCGGAAGCCACACCCGCACCGGAAGTGACACCTGCACCGGAAGCCACACCCGCACCGGAAGTGACACCTGCACCGGAAGCCACACCCGCACCGGAAGTGACACCTGCACCCGCTCCTGCACCTGCACCTGCACCGGAAGCCACACCCGCCCCGGAAGTGACACCTGCACCCGTGCCGGCGACCACCGCAACCCGCACACCTGCGGCGGGCGGGGCAAACGCGGTGGTGAGAGTGATGCAGGACAGCATCCGCAAGGGCGATCTCAAAGAATTCACCTACGCTCAGGTGCAAAGTTGGAAGGCGGAAGGCAATGAAACGATCCTCGGTGAGTCCTTCCTCACAGGATCAGTGATCTACAAAGCTGAAACCATTTTTGGGGTCAAGCCCATCCAGGCGAAGGCTCTCATCAAGGAGGGCAAGGTGCAGCGTTGGATCTGGCCCAAGAGCGGGATGGAGATCAAGTGATCCGCCGCGCCGACAACAAGACGCCCCACGAGTTGCCTCTCCCGCTCGGGGATATGAGCGGGTATGATTCGGAACCCGTCCGATTCATGACGGACGTTTGCACCCGAGGCGCGGTCTAACGGAAAAACCGCGCTTCACCAGGTATCGGTGCGGAACGGCGAAGCCGGAAGCCCATCCCGGTTGTAGAGGTTGGCACCCTCAGGATTCATCTGATAGGCATAGCGCACTGCCACCGGTTCCTTCACTTCGGCGGCACTCACAGAAATCGTGTTCCCCTCGATCACCGCCTCAGCCCAGAACCATTTTTTATCGGCTCCCGCGATGGCAAAGCGTTTGAGTTTTTCACCCTTGTTTTCGACGGCTGGGTTCCTGCCTTCTTTCTTGCCCACCATCAAGCCGGCACCGATGTGATCAAATGCCAGGCGTGCCCTGCCGCCCTCGATCTTGAGCGCTTTGAACAAGGGCCCGGAAACCACGAGGGATTTTTGTCCGTAGTCGCGTCCGAGCGCCCAGCGGGCAAGGCGCGTCCCGACATCATATTTGTTTTTGGGATGGATGTCACCGGCTTGATCGAGCGGCACGGTGTCGATAATCACGGCCATGCCGGTGTTCGGGATGGAAAGCGACTGGGTTTGGGCCTCGCGGAGTTTGGCCCAACCATTGCCGCCAGCAGGGTCCTCCGAAACCCCTTGAAAATTCGCGAGTTGCACAAAATAGAACGGGAAATCCGGCTGTTTCCACTGTTTGCGCCAGCCACCGATCAAGGCGCGCATCTTTTGGTAATAAGTATCGCCTTCCGCGCCGTTCGATTCCCCCTGATACCAGAGCGCGCCTTTGATAGGGAAATGCACAATGGGATGAATCATCGCATGATACATGCCACTCCAACCGCCATCGGGCATGACCGGAATGGCAGGCGCGGGATTCAGAGCTGATCCACCGGCCAAATCTTTCCGGGTCTGGACAATCCATGACTCCATCGCGGTCAACGCTTGGGGCAACTGCGCCCGATACACTTTGATCGCTTCCTGCTTGGCCAAAAACTGCGGCTTCAACTCATTCACCATCTCGAGGCCTTCGCTCGCCACCCAGGGCTCAATCGCCGTTCCTCCCCAATTCACATCCACGATGCCAATGGGAATGCTGGTTTTCTGATAGATTTCACGGGCAAAATAGAACCCCGCCGCAGTGAAGCCAGCCGCCGTGGTGGGCGAGCACACCTGCCATGGAGTGGCGGTGGGCGCGTCATCCTGAGGCAGGGAGGTTTGGACGTGATTGAACTTGATCCTCCGGATCTTCGGGAAATCCGCGGCTTTGTTATCTTCCTCCCAACCGAGGCAACCGCCCAAGGCCATTTCCATATTCGACTGGCCCGAGCAAACCCAGATGTCACCCACCAAGATGTTTTTGAGGACAAGGCTGTTAGTGCCCTTCACCGTTAGCTCCAAATTTTCACCGGTCTTGAGGGCCGGCAATTCGACCGCCCACTGCCCTTGGGCATCGGCCTTGGTCGTGGCGGTTTTGCCCGACAGCGTCACGCTCACGGGTTCGCTGGCCGCCGCCCATCCCCACACTCTTACCGGATGATCCCTTTGGACCATCATGTTGTCGGTGAAAATCTTCGGCAAGCGCACCTCTGCCGTGACAGGCAAGGTGGCCCATGCGGCGGAGACTAACAGAATCAGCGGAATCTTGAGGAGGTGACAGGAAAAGGAGTCGGTTTTCATAAGATCTAACCCACTACTCCGCCCCGGCGATGATTCTTTCGCCGGGGTGCCTGATTCACCTGAAATCTCAGATGCCTTTTTTGACGACGTCCGTGAGGAGGTCGATCACGCGGTTCGAATAACCCCACTCGTTGTCATACCAGCTGATGAGCTTGAAGAACGTGGAGTTCAATTCGATCGACGAATGGGCATCGAAAATCGACGACGCCTTGTCATGGATGAAATCGGTGGAAACCACTTCGTCTTCGGTATAATTGAGGATGCCCTTGAGATACGTTTCAGACGCCTTTTTGAGGGCGGCCTTGATCTCGGCCAACGAGGTGGCTTTGACCGTCTTCACGGTGAGGTCCACCGCGGAAACTGTGGGAGTCGGCACGCGGAAGGCCATGCCCGTCAACTTGCCCGCCACTTCCGGACAGACCAAGGCGACGGCTTTGGCCGCACCCGTGGTGGATGGGATGATGTTGATCGCGGCGCTGCGGCCACCTTTCCAATCCTTCTTCGACGGCCCGTCCACGGTTTTTTGCGTGGCGGTATACGAATGAATGGTGGTCATCAGGCCTTCGGCGATGCCAAATCCTTCTTTCAACAACACGTGCACAATCGGTGCCAGGCAGTTGGTGGTGCAGCTCGCGTTCGAAATGATATGGTGCTTGGCAGGATCGTAGAGGTTGTCGTTGACGCCCACCACGAAGGTTGCGTCCTCGCCCTTGGCGGGTGCAGAAATAATCACCTTCTTGGCACCGGCCGCAAGGTGACCCTTGGCCTTCTCGGCTTCGGTGAACAAGCCGGTGGACTCAATGACGACTTCCACGCCGAGTTCTTTCCACGGCAGGCCATCCGGCGTACGGGCGCTCACCACCTTGATGTCATGGCCATTGACCACGATGATGTCGTCTTCCGCGAGATCCGGTGAAGATTTTTTCGAGGAAACCGTGCCTGCAAAGCGTCTTTGTGTGGAGTCATATTTGAGCAGGTAGGCGAGGTTGTCGGCAGGAACGATGTCCCCGACGGCGACGACGTTGAAGGTAGTTCCGAGGTGTCCTTGTTCGACGAGGGCGCGGAAGACAAGCCGGCCGATGCGGCCGAATCCGTTGATGGCAATGGTGGTCATGGCAGTAGTGATGGTAACCGATGCGGCTTTTCCGCTCGGGGGCGCGGCAATACGCACGCATCCCGCCTGCCGTCAACTCCTACCCGCCAAACCGCAGAAAATGCGCGGTTTAAATCAATCCGCCGACCCTAACGGGCCCCCTGTCCGCGCCGCCTGCTCGAAATCACGTCCAAGATGCATTTCCCGCTTGGCCCACGCTGCCGCCGCCTTCATGAATGGCGTGCACCCCGCCGCGCCTCGGCATTCCACCCATCCTTGCCCGTTTCGCTCTCGCCGCATCATGATCGAAGTCCACCAACTCACCAAGCGATACGCCCGCCACAGCGCGGTGAATGAGATTTCTTTTTCCGTCGAGCGCGGTGAAATCGTCGGCTTCCTCGGGCCTAACGGAGCAGGAAAAACCACCACCCTGCGCATGCTCACCGGGTTTTTGCCGCCCAGCTCGGGCACCGCCCGCGTCGCCGGCTTCGATATCTTCCGCCAATCACTCGCCGCCCGCCGAAAAATTGGCTACATGCCGGAAAATGTCCCGCTTTACGACGACATGCGCGTTCGCGAGTATTTGAAATTCCGCGCCCAGATCAAGGGGCTTGGCCGCAGTGACACGCGCCGCCGCGTCGCAAACGTGATCGACTCCTGCGGCCTCGAGTCGGTCCGCCGCAAGATGATCAAGACGCTCTCGAAAGGGTTTCGCCAGCGTGTCGGACTCGCCGATGCCTTGGTGCATGATCCCGAACTCCTCATTCTCGACGAGCCAACCAACGGCCTTGACCCCAATCAAATCCGGCAGATCCGAGAGTTGATCTGCCAGCTCGGCCAATCCCACACTGTCCTCATTTCCACCCACATTCTCCACGAAGTGGAAATGACCTGCAACCGCGTCATCATCATCGACAACGGGAAAATCAAAGCCGCCGACACCCCGGCCAACCTCACTCAACGCATGCGCGCCGCAGGCCGCGTCCAAGTGGAAATCCAAGCCGATTCTGCAGTCGTCGCCGCCGCCCTCAATCGGTTTGAGCACGTCAAAAAAGTCACCCCCGAACCGCTCGATGACGGATGGACCCGCTTCATGGTGTGGGTGGATTCCGGGTCGGATCCGCGCGAGCAAATTGCCAGCCTCGCCGCCCAATATGGCTGGCCACTCCGCTCGCTTTTCCGCCACGTTGCCACTCTCGAAGATGTCTTCGTCGAACTTACCCGCAGGGACTGAATCCATCCGTCCCGCCGCCGATCCCCGAAGAATCGCCCTGTTCGGCGGCTCGTTTGACCCCGTGCACCTGGGTCATGTCCACTTGGCTGAACGCGCAAGAAAAGCGCTCGCACTCGATGAAGTGCGCTTTATCCCATGCCGGATTTCACCACACAAGACAGGCACGCCACCCGTCCGTTCGGCCGATCGGTTAGAAATGCTGCGGCTCGCCACCCGAGGCCTGCCATGGGCGGTGGTGGATGATATGGAAATCCGGCGCGATGCCCCGTCGTTTTCCTATCAGACTGCGGAAGCCATGGCCGCGCAATTTCCCGGTGCCCGGTTGTTTTGGATCATGGGCGGCGATCAATGGGACGCTCTCGACCGCTGGGAGCAACCGGAGCGCCTCACCGCACTCGTCGAGTGCATCGTGTTTGATCGGGGGCACCCCCTGCCTCCACGCGACGGCTGCCGGCTCCACGTCTTGACCGACCGTCATCCCGCATCCGCCACCGGCATCCGCGATGCCATCGCCTGCGGTGAAACCACCCACGCGTGGCTCGCCCCGGCTGTCGCCCAGTGGATCAGGGATCACTCGCTCTATCAGAAATAACGCGAGCCCGATTGCGCCGTCATTTTTCCTTGAGCTCGTAGGAACTCAAACGCCGGCCGAGCAAGGTGCCGGGCGCAATGATCCCGCCATCCTTCAGCGCGCGACAATCGACTCGCGGCGGCGGCTCATACACCACACGGTAACTCTGATAGGTTTCGGCATCGTGACCGAGCGGAACCGGCCCCGCCGCGGATTTCACAAACCATTCTGCCCGGGAAAGATCCATCACCACACTCACGCTTTGCATAGGCGGAAGCCGCCGGACATCCGCATCCGTGAGCGGCGCAAGACCCGTCCGTGACACACCCACATCCTCACCCCGACCATTCCAACCATCCCATTTCTGGATGTGCAAAGTGCGCAAATCGGAGGGCAACACGACCGCCAACGGCGCGGCGCTGGCATTGTAAAAAGTGATGCGGAGGGTTTTTTGAGACGACTTTTTCTCCCCATCGGATTCCGCAGGCGGGGCGGATTCCGAGTGCGACCGCTTCTGGATTTCCACCCCGATACCCAATGCGTTCCAGCGGTGACCCCTGAGCACGGCTGTGCCGTTCACCCCGACCGCTATCTCCATCTCCATCGGCACCACGACCCCGTCTGGCACCAACTCGGGCGAGCGGCGCTCGAGCTCCCTGCCTTTCCCCTGTTGGACATAATACGCATCGATGCCATAGGCGACACCCGTGAGATTCTCATGAACGCGACTCGAATAAGGACGCACGCGCCCCTTGAGAAATAAACCGGACTCCGGTGGTGTGAGATCCGCCGTGGCGATCTCCGCGACCCCCGACTCCGGATCGACCCGAAGCGCGGTATACACCACCATTTCCCTGCCGCGACCACTCCGACCTCCATCACCGCGCGCAGCCCAATCCTCAAGGTGCTTTTTCAGCCCCGGCCCGAATTGCGCCGCCGGAATCGTCGAGATGTCATAACCGAGTGTCACATAGTCGCCCCGAAACAAATCACGGGGATCCACCGGCGCAGTGCGCAACCAAACACTCGGACGAGTGCGCAAAATCCATTCGCGCTCACCGGCCATCCAGCCAAGGACCAGAAATTGCACGAGAATCGCGGCGATGATGAGTTTGGCACGCATGGGTCAGTCGGAAATTTTATTCACTGCGACACTCGCGGGACCCTCGCCCCCGGCACGCGCCTTGTTTTTCCTCCGGTGATACAAAATGGCAACGGCGAAGAGCGCGGCACCCATGAACATAAACATCACCCCACGTGCTAACAGACTGTCAAACAAGTCCGCGTAACGCGCAAACACCCAAACCGCAATCAACAACGAACCACCCACCACCGAGGAAAGCAGCGTGTCGCGACAGCCACGCCAAAGATTGGCAACCGTGTGATAAAGAAAAATCACGCTGGCCACGGTGGAGACCACCGCCGCAACCGACTTGAACGAGTGGACATCCAAACGCCACAACACCGAAAAAACGAGAAGCATGAGCAGAATGACAGCCGGAGCCACCAATCGCTCGCGAAACTCCGGCGTGTTGCAGGACTGATCGTCCACTGCACGACGCATGGCGCAACCGGTCACCCCCAACGCCACAATGACTAACAGAAGCGCGGGAATGCAATCCGCGCCTTGAAACGTGCTCGAATCCGACCCCCGGTGTCCTAACAGTTCTTCCGCGACATCGTGAAACGTCAAAATGAAAAGCAGCGGGAAATAGATCACCATCCCGGAGACACGTAATATCACAGCCGCCGAGGGAAACGCCGCATGCCCGGACACCAACCACGCCAAACTGCCATAAAGCACGGCGACGCTCGATAAAATCAGAAACACGCTCTCGCTGTTGTAGAAAAAACCGGTAGCGGCGGAAACGGCAAAACTGCCCGCCGTGGCCGCAAGCAACACCGACGAACGAAGCCGCCAAGCAAGCCATCCCGAACCGAACAAAACCAGCAGCGGTGCCACCGCCAAATGCTTGCCAAATGAACCGACCTCAGTACCGGCCCAAATCACCAGCAGCACCGAGGCCAGCAGCCCCTGGCTGACCGATGGAAGCACCCACGCCAACAGCAGGGCACCCAACGCCCACACGATGAACGCATTCGGATAGTGCGCCGATATGTGATAGATCTGCGCCACCAACCAGATCCCCGCACCAAACAACATCGTCCCTAACAACTGAACCGATTCAGCAAAACCGCCCCACGATTCCCGCCGCCGCAACCCTAACGCCGTGCCGTGCGCCAAGGCCAACGCCGCAAAAACCACCGCCAGCTTCGCAAACTTGTGCATCTGCTCCCAGTTATACGCAAAAAGCAAAATCACACCCAAGCCAAGCACCACCGCCCCGAATCCCGCAAAAATCACCACCCCCCATGGCAAGCCCGGTTTTTCCTGCGGTTCATGGGAGCGGATGGCCACCGCCTGCTCGGACGTGATCAACCCGGCCGCCGCCCACTCACCGAGTTTTTGCTGGATGTGGCGATCAAGTTTGCTCATGGGCATGACTCATCTGAGTGGCTAGCAGCATCTCCATCCGTCCGTCCGTGACAAATCCTATTTTCACTCCACTCAAAAAAATTTTCACGAATGATCGGGACATCAGACCTCCCCATCCGGATAGAGTTGATGGAACTTGATGGCCTCCACGGCAATCGCCGCAGCCGTGCCAAAGAGAGTCTCAACCGTGGCCGTGCGCGGCACCTGCGCCGCCGGACGCGACAATCCGAGAATCAATTGACCATACGATTGCGCACCCGCCACATGCTGCAACAACTTGAGCGCAATGTGCGCGGCATCAAGATTCGGAAAAACCAGCACATCCGCCGTGCGACGTGCCGACCCACCGGGCTGCTTGACCTCCGCAGCTTCAGGATCCAAGGCCACATCCGCCTGGACCTCCCCTTCAATGTCGATCTCAAGAAACTTCCGGCTGACTTCGACGCGGGCGAGCGCCGCGGCAGCCGCCATCCGCCGCGCATCCGCCGTCCCGGCACTGCCATGAGTCGAGTGACTGAGCAAGGCCACTAAGGGCTTGCGACCCAAAAAATGATGGGCGAGCTTGCCGGCTTCCAAGGCAATGGCCGCAAGCTCGTGCACATCGGGGTTCGGAATCAACCCGCAATCTGCTAACAGAAGCACCCCGGAGCCTCCAAGATGCTTGAGATGCGCCCCGGTCAACAACGATACCCCAAAAATTTTGGGCACGCCGGGCAAGGGCTTGATCGTGTGCAGCAGCGCCCGAAAATACGCGGCTGGCATCGCCTGATTACCGCCCACAATGGCATCCGCCTGACCGTATTGCACCATCAACGCACCAAAATAATGTGGCCGGGAAACGATTTCCTCGGGCGGTGCCGCCGGCAGCGACCGGTAGCGCGCCATGTTTTCCACGCGCTGGCAAAATAATCGGAAATCCGAGGCCTGCGGCGGATCAATCAAATGAATGAACGTCAACGGCACGCCGTGCGCGGCGGCCAAGGCCCGAATGCGGTCACGATCCCCTAACAGGATCGGGGCGACCACTTCCTCTCGCACCAACCGGGCGGCAGCCTGAATGACGCGGATGTCCTCACCCTCGGTGAAAACCACGCGCTTCGGATGCCGGCGGAGTTGCTGGAGCAGATGGGGAATGACGTTCGTGCCGGACTCGGGCTTCATGGAAAAATCGGACATGGAAAAGACGGCGCTTGCACCGCAGAGGCAGACTAGCCTGTAATCCACCGATCTTTCAACCCGTTTCCTTCCGCGTTTTATGCCTGCCGATTACCACACCCACACCCCGCTGTGCTTCCATGCCCAGGGTGAGCCGGAAGCGTTTGTCGACGCCGCTCTGGCCGCCGGCCTCACCGAATACGGCATCTCGGACCACGCCCCCCAAGTGCCCGAACCTTTCGATGACTGGCGGATGTTAGAAGCCAGCCTGCCGGATTATTTCCTATGGGTCGAACGGGCACGCATCCGCGCCGCAGGCCGCATTCCGATCCGCGTCGGCCTCGAATGCGACTGGCTCCCGGGTTGCGAACCGTGGATCGCCAACTTGGCCGCGCGCCATGATTGGGACTATCTGATAGGTTCCGTCCACTACCTGGATACCTGGGATTTTGACAACCCGAAATGGCTCGGCCGCTGGGCGGAAAGCGATGTGGCAGAAGTCTGGACTCGCTATTGGAAAACCTACGCCCAAATGGCCGAAAGTGGATTGTTCGACATCCTCGGCCATCCGGACCTCGTGAAAAAATTCGGGCACACCCCACCTGGCGACCTCGCCCGTTATTATGAACCGGCAGTCAATGCCATCGCCGCGGCAGGTTGCCTCATCGAGCTCAACACCGCCGGTTGGCACAAACCGTGCGCAGAAGCTTACCCCGCTGCCGGGTTTTTGGAACTGGCGTGCTCCGCCGGTGTGCCGCTCGTCCTTTCGTCCGACGCCCACGCACCGAATGAAATCGGCAGGGATTTCGCGCGGGCCATCGCTCTCGCAAAAGCCGCAGGCTACCGCGAAACCACGCTCATCGATCAACACCAGCGACGAAACGAGACGTTGTAAGCCGCCAGCGAGAACCACCGCAAGCGCCAGCGCCGCAGAGCTTGCGCCAGTCTATGCCCCACTGAGAATTTCTGTTAGGGTTCCGGTTAAAAATCTTCTTGCTTTGGGAGGCGACGATCCATATTCTCTCAGCACTTGAGTTTGTAGTCCAAAACATGACGTGATTATCATCATTATCGTGCTTTTCACTCCCCGCCATCACCCATCAGGCTGCCTCTGCGTTCGCGCACGCGGTCTCACAAGTCCATGGTTCTCCCAACCCTTTTTCCTCTAACAAAAAGTTTCAGCGATGCACCTGCTTCATTCCACCAGCACGATCTTTCGGATGCGGTTTGCGGCATTGCTGTGGTGTGCCCGGTATCTGCTTCCCTTGGTCACCTGCGCGCTTCTCGCCCACTCCTTGATCACGAGCAACCTTGAATACGCGATCTACGGGGTTTATGGGATCATTCTCACTGCGGTGGCTTCCATTTCCCAATGGCTCGTTGCCGCACGCACGCGTTGCCCGCTTTGCATGACCTCGGTGCTCGCCAAAAACCACTGCGCCAAGCACCACCGGGCCCGGTCATTTCTGGGCAGCTACCGCCTGCCGGTCGTTCTCTCCATTTTGTTCAAAAACGAGTTCCTTTGCCCCTACTGCAATGAAAGAACCGCGTTGGAACTCCACAAAAAACACCACCGGTCTGCCAAACGTGAAATCGAAACCGCACTGAAGTAATCGGCCGAGTTTCACGTTGATTCTCCGGGCACCCCAATGCCAGAGTCGCCGCTCGATGCCGCTCATCCGCCACTGCCGGTTCACCGCGATCGACTTCGAATCCGCCGGCGCGGCACGTGGCATGACCGATAGCCCGGTCCAAGTCGGCCTCGCCTCATGGTCGGTCGAGACCGGCCATTCCGATCCATTTGTCTCCTACCTTTTTACCGACCAACCAGTGCAATGGTCGGCCCAAAAAATCCACGGCATCGGTCCCGCACAGCTCGCCGACGCCCCATCCCTGCTCACGCTCTGGCCCGATCTCAAACGCCGACTCTCCGGTGCCGTCGTCGTCGCCCACGGCAAAGGCACCGAAAAACGATTTTTGCGCGCTTTCCCCGGCCACGGCTTCGCCCCGTGGATCGACACGCTTCTGTTAGCCCGTTCGGCCTGGCCGGATCTCACACACCACTCGCTCGGCACACTTTGCGACCACCACGGTCTCACAGAAACCGTTCGCGCCCTCGTGCCTGGCAAATCCTGGCATGACGCACTGTTTGACGCGACCGCCTCGCTCGTGCTGTTAGCCCACCTCATCGACGCCCTCGCTCTCGCCGATCAGCCAGTCGATTGCTTCCTCCAACCCGACACCTCGGCCTGGCACAAGTTGAAACGATCCTCCTGAAAAAACCGCTAGAAAAAGCCATCCAAAACCGGTGCCCCATTCATTTCAGCGCATCGATTTCAGACTCCCTAACAACCGGCTCAAACGCATCGCCCTTGAAGCGCCCCTTGCCCCGCATTGACAACCACGGTTTGGCCGCCTTTTCGGCCACCACCCGCGCCACCGGCCGCCCACGCTTGGAAATCACCAAGTCCTGCCCGGTGCGCTGGACCTCGTCGAGCAAATGGAGGCACTTGGCGGACTAGGAAGTGTCTGGATTCATGGAGAGAGTCGTGCAGCAAAAAGCCCAAGGTTGCACCAGAAACGGCGCTACCCCGGGCTCATGCCCAACGGACTGTCAGCGCCGGCGTTGGCGAAGCACCAGCAGACCGGCCATCGTCAGAAGACCCACGGTGGCAGGCTCAGGGACGATCGTGACACGTGCTACAAAGTCGTTGTAGTCGTTATCCGGACTGGTGTGCAAATCCTCGACTGCGATCAGGTAACTGTTGGGGATTTCCACGCCCGTGCCGTCAAAATCCTTGAAAACCGCTATGTGGGAATCATTGCCAGA
>CAIYYV010000301.1 GCA_903930425.1 Akkermansiaceae bacterium
AATCATAACTGACAACGACAATAACCCCCTTGACGGTCTTCCCCCTGGTCGCAGAATGCCCTCGTGAACATCCCGCCCGAAGTCGCCCGAGCCCAAGCCAAACACGGCATCAAGGGTGCCGCACACGGGATCAAGGGCGGGCGGCCACGGCTCGAACTCACCGACGAGGAGCGCAAGGAACGCCGACGCCAACAACAGGAAGCCTGGCGGCGCAG
The DNA here is from genome assembly GCA_903930425.1 of Akkermansiaceae bacterium. Classification (GTDB taxonomy): domain Bacteria; phylum Verrucomicrobiota; class Verrucomicrobiia; order Verrucomicrobiales; family Akkermansiaceae; genus Luteolibacter. The sequence continues at coordinate 216 of CAIYYV010000301.1, forward strand.
GAACGGCATTCCGCCCAAGGAGGTTTTGACCAGGGAAGAGAGGCGGCAATGCACCGAGAGAGAACATCAGGAGCGCTGGAATGAGGAATATCGCGGCGTTTGGGGCAAGCTGCCCGGTAAGCCGCTGACGGCGGGGGAGTTCGCAGCGCGGCAAAACGCGTTTCGCTCATGGGTGCGGGCATGTCGGGATCGCAACCATCCGCTTCATTGGCCCGTTGCCTTCGTTCGCAGGCATTTCAGAGAGGAGCGGCAGCGGCAACGCGCCGAGGAGTTGCAAAGTCTCGATGCCGGATCACTGCAACGAGCCGCCGGGCGGAAAACCCAGGCGCGACTCATCCGACAGGAGCCGCAACGTTGGGCTCCATTCCCTTCTCCGGTTGCGGCAACGCCTTCCGTCGGTCGCAACCAACCCTGCCCTTGTGGAAGCGGCCGCAAGTTCAAGAAGTGCTGCGGCCCGTGAGCCTCGACTGGAGCCGCAACCGCCACGAGCTAACAGATTGAAACATTAAAATCCAAGGACTCCCGTCCATGCGCCCGGCATTTGTCCGGGGCCTCACCCGTCAAGGGTGGGGCGCCTCCAGGGGGATCAAAGGGGGGAGTGCCCCCCTTGCCAGAAGTTATCGGGGACCCGATAACGTAGCTGGCCCAATTGTGGGTCACCTAAACCCGGCGCTCGCCGTGGTTGATGCGGTGCTGGTGCTTCCGAAACCAGAAGGATATCAGCGTGGAACCGTAACGCACCAGCATCGCAACGAATATACCTAGAACACCCCACCAAAGAGAAAGAAGAAGTATGGTCTTCAGAAGATCTTGAGATTGCCGAAGATCCCGCCCAAGAGTCGTCTGCTTTAGCAAGCCTTCAAGAGGATCGCTGAGCATGGTAAAGCAACAATCCACAGTGTGACGAATAGCTGAATCCCGATCTAAAAAAATGAGCAACAGGACCTCGACAATTAGAATACCGATTCCTCCTGTCGCACCGAAGATACTTGTTCGCAGAAAGAGCTTCATGAATTTGATGAAATTCCAAAATATGTCCAGCACTTGCAATTTGGGTTAGCATTCTGGCGCACGTGCCTTCGGAAATCCTGAAGGACTCCTTCTGTTCTATCCTTTGTCAGTATATATCGCTTTGTCCCTCGTTCATAATTTGCGTATTCACGAAGCTCATTACCTAACCAGTTTTTGACATAAATCATAGCCATCCCAGCCGCCCGCCCATTTGCACCGCCGACCGCATCAAGTGACACATCATCTGGATAATCTCCTGGGCTATCACCCCATGTTCTCTGTGGACTATATGAGTTATGTTTTGCCAAAATAGCCCCGATGTCCGTAAACCCATAGTCACCATGAGCCACCCAATCTTGATGCGGATGGAGCGCTGTTCCGAGTTCTGTCGCCGCAGTATCTGGATCATCCATAGGTTTTGTACAGGCACTCTTGGCTTTTTTTAGATGATCTTCGTAATGTTGAATTCGTGTATCTTTACCTATCCCCATGCTTCTGTCAAAATGATAGCTTTGGTCGCCCCAAGGTGCCCAACCTATGCCGCGACCACGCCAACCACCGTCGACTGCTTCATCAGCTCTTCCAATTTCTTTTGCTGCTGCTTCTGGGTAATTCTGAACTTTTGCCCACATTTTAGTGGCTTCTTCATGAACGTCTCTTCCCCATAAGCCAAACGTATCGATGCGTCCGACAGGTTGATTCCCCACGAACCCATAAAGGTTCACCCCTCCCTTTTCCTCAATCGGGTCCCTGGATGGCCACCGGCCCGTCAGAGGATCATAGTAACGGTATGTGTAATAATACAGGCCAGTGATTGGATCTTGAGGTTTCGTGCTGAAGCGGTAGGGGAAATCACCCGAGTTGTTTTCCGAGTCGACCGTGAGATTGCCGAATGGATCATATTCAAAATGGGCGGCCTTGGCACCTGACTGATTTACATATTCACTTATGTTTCCGTTGCCATCAAATGTTGGGTAGAAGACCGCGGTAGTGCCGCCGTGCACCTTCATCGAGAGGAGGCCGCCAACGCCGCCCGCGCCCTGCATAGTGCCGCTGAGATCCATTCCCCACAGATAAGTCCATTTGATCGCCTGTCCAGTGCCGGTGGATTCATATTCGGCGATGCGGTTCCAGCCGTCGTAGAGATAACGGGTTGTGACGGTGCCCACCGTGCGGGCGATGAGACGGGAGATAGGATCATAGTCGAGTTCAACAGTCATGCCATTGACGACAGCCTTGACCGGACGGTTCTCCGCATCCCATGTGAGTGCGGCGTTGGCGGGGACGGGCACGCCGGGAAGCAGGCCGCTGGCTCCTGGGATGGGTCCGGAGGTGAGGTTGCCGTCGTCGTCGTAAACGGGCTGAAGGGTGGAGGAGCCGGGATCATTGATCCGGGCATACTGGTTGATGGCGCTGCCTCCGGCGGTGTTGCCCGCCGCGTCCGCGAAGTAGCTGGTGAGGGCGGCGTTGTGATCGGTGGCGCTGAGGCGGTTGCCGATGCCGTCATAGCTGTAGGCGCGCTCGAAGGCGGGGCTGCCGGTGCGGGTGGCGGCGGTGAGTTCGCCGCTCAGGTTGTAGCCCCAGACAAGCGGGGTGGTGGTGGAGAAGGCGCTTCCGGTGGGGGTGAGTCCGACGCGCTGGCCGAGGGCGTTGAGGCCGTAGGCGAATTTGGAAAGGGTGCCACCGCTCAGATCGTTGCGGCGGAAGGCGAGGGCGTCGCGGCTGGTTTCGTAGGCGAGGGTAGTATCCACCAGCGGGCCATCGAGGGTGAAGGGCAAGGCGGACTCGGTCCCCTGGCCGGGAGTGATCACGCCTTCGTGCAGGCCGCTGTTGAAGGTATGGCGGTAGCCGTAGGTGAAGCTGTCGGTGCCGTCGGTGACGACGGAGGGGCGGCCGGCCCTGTCATGGGACCAGATGGCGGCCCCGTGGGCGAAGGTGAAGCCGTTGGCGCGGCCGGCCAGGGTCCCATTGGAGCCGTCTTCGTAGGTGTAGGTGCCGGCCTGGTTGAGTGTGTCGCTCTGCTGAATCTCGGCGAGTTGCCGGAGGTCTCCGGGACGGTAGGTGTATTCGGCGTGAAGGACGCCGCCGCGGGTGACCGTGCGCAGGCGGTTGAGCGCGTCGTAAGTGTTGACGAGGTTCGGGGTGGTGTGGCCGTTGGTTTCGTTGGAGTAGGTGACGGTTTCGAGACGGCCTCCATGGTCGTAGCCGTAGGTGGTGACCACGCCGCGTGCCCATGTGCGGGTTTCGAGGCGTCCGGCGGCGGTGTGGGTCTGGTCGTTACCCTTGCCGTCGTGGTAAGCCTTGCGGGTGAGGAAGCCGCGGGTGTCGCTGTAGTGCCAATAGGTTGTGGCGGTTTGGGTGCCGTAGGTGGTGAGTGTCTTGTGGCGTCCGGCATAATCGTAAGTGTGGGTAGTGCGGTAGGTCTGGCCGCCGGTGGTTTCCTGGACGGTGCCGTCGGGGAAGTAGTGGGTGGTGGTGATGTTGGCCAGGGTGTTGTTGTCGGCATCCAGCGTGTCGGGGGCGTCCACGGTGACGCGGCGTCTGCGGATGTCGTAGCCGAATGCGGTGGTGCGGCTGCCGGGGTCGGTGACGGAGGCCACGAAATCCGCCGTGGTGGAAAGGTAGGCGGTGGTGGTGACGCCGGTGCGGGAGTCGCACTGATGGATAGGGCGGCCCAGCGCGTCATGGCCGCTGCCGGGGGTGTTAGAGAGATCACGGGCGGCGGTGGCCTGGATGACATTGCCGTCCGCGTCCTTGTTCTCGGAAAGGTCCACGCGGCCGTTCAGATAGGTGGTGACCGTGGAGGTGCCGTCCGGAGCGGTGCTTGTCACCGTCCAGTTTCCATTGCCCAGGAGGGTGGTGACGCCGGTGGACGGGTTTCCGGTTCCAATGGTCTGGGTGGAAGAGGAAAGTCCGCCGGAGCCGCGAGTGGTGGTGGAAACGACGGTGCCTGCGGCGGGGTTGGTGTCGCCATCCTGCCAGACTTTTGAAACCGTGACCTCGACGGGGTTGTTTGAGCCGTCGAGGACGTAGGCGGTTTCGGAGGAGGAGACGCCGTCGATGCCGTGGTTGATATGGCCGTTGTTGTTGAGATCGATTGCGGTGACACTTCGCTCGCCTTCGGCGTTGTAGGCGGCAAGGGTGGCGACCCCGTCGGGATCGGTCGATTTGACCATCTGGCCCAGGGCGTTGTATGCCATCGTTTCGAAGGCACCGTCCATGTAATCGACACGAAGTGTCCGCCCGACCCAATCGGACTGGGTGGTGGTGGTTTCGCGGAGGTTGCCGCTGTCCGCATAGGACCGCCTGGTGGTTTCGCCGGTGGCGTTGACGATGTAGGCATACCGCATCGCCGGGGCGAGATCGCCGGAGGTGGCGGCGGTGCGGCCGTCGAGGAAACTGTCGGCGGTTTGGGTGAAGTTGTCGGGGGTGGTGGTGACGGTGCGGCTGGAAAGCCCGGCGGCGGGTTGGTAGGTGGTGAGCGTCGATTCTTTGACGAGCGCGCCGGGAGTGGCGCTGGTGGGATCGGGCGACCAGGATTCCTGCAGGGTCCCGGCGAGGTTGGTGACGGATTTGGCAACGAGGGTGGCGGCGGTGCCAGCGAGGGCGGGACTGAGGGAGGCGGCGACGGTTTCCGGGTAGCGGTGGGTCTCGGTGCTCAGGCCCTTGCGGACGATTTCGGTGGTGACGCCGAGGCGGTTGGTTTTGATCCGGCGCTGGAGGGAGTCGTAGGCGTGGAAGGTGGGGATGCCATACATGTCGGTTTCCTTCGAAACACCGCAGCAGGAATATTGGGTTTCGGTGGTGACATTGGCTGGCAGGTGGTGCGCGGCGGTAGGACGGCCGAGGAAATCGACGGCGGTGACCGTCATGCCGTCAAAAGCGACATTGTCGGCCGCTTCGTAGCCGATGGGCTTGGTTTCCTGAAAGATCGTGTGGCCGCGGCTGTTGGTGATGGTGGTGGTGCGCGTACCGCGCGACACACTGGTCTGGTCCGTGCTGGCTCCGCGGCTCGTCACGGTTTGGAGCCCACCGTCCTGGGTGGTGCTGTAGGAGTAGGTGGTAAGGGTGCCGTCGGGGTGGATCGCGCGCAGCGGTTTACCGCCGAATGCCTGGCCGGAAGGCACGTAGTGGGTGGTGGTGGTCAAAGTCTGATCTTGCCCGGTGTGGACGGTGCGGGTGTCGGTGGCCCCGTTGCGGGAGGTGACGGTGTGGGAGAGCGTCCGGCCGCCCACGGTGGTGATGACGGTGCGCGTATGGGTGCCGGGGTCCCAGGTGTTAGTCGTGGTTTTTCCCGCCGGGTTACCCGCGTATGGGGTGGTGACGATTTCCTGATTGAGGGTGTAGGTTTGGAAACTCTCGTGGCCGTCGTGGCGGACGTGGTGCTTCAGGCGTCCTAGACCTGCGGTGGAGCCGCCGGGGCCGGTGATCTCACCGGGCTGGTAGTAGCTCCAGGTGGATGTCAGCGCGGCTCCCGCCGGGTCGATGACCTCTCCGGTCGTCACCCAGCCGTGGAGCTGATTCTCCTCGGTGAGACGCACTTCGGAAACCGTTTCCCATGGATCGGTGGTGGCGGCCCGCTCCTCGATCTTGCGCAGGCGTGCGCGGACTCCTGCGGCGGGCGTGGTCTGCGTGACGGTCTCGCGGCGCAGCAATTGAAAGACCCCGCCCGCAACCCGGCCGCTTTCCAGCACAAACTGGCCGACGGCGGAACGGGTCTGCTCATGGAGGGTGACGGCGTTGTCGAACGTGCTGTCCACGCGCAGGCGCCATGTGCCGTCCTCCTCGACGTGGGAGATGGTGGTGGTGCGGAAAACGGCTCCCGCCGTGTCCTTGTGAGTGGCGGTGAAGGCCTGCTGGCCGGGCACGTCGGCGAAGGTGAGGGTGGCCTCCCCCGTGTCGATGGAGGTGACAAGCCCCCCGCCGTCGCGGGTGATCGTGAAATCGGTTGGGACGTTGGCGAAAAGACCGGCGCGGCCCGGAAACTGGAACGAACCGCCCAATTCGCCGAAATTTGCCGAAAGGAAGCGGACGTTGCCGGAGGTCATGCCGCCATGGCTCCGGGTGGTGGGGATGTTCGCGGTGAAGGATGAGTCGCCGTCGGAAGTGTCCCGGGGGTTCTCCGCGCCCGGCTCCCCGTTGGAGTCGCATCCCGAGGAACCGCAGTTGCCATCCTCGCAACTGATTGAGAACTCGACCTTGCAGCCGCTTTCCGGAGTGGACGCTTCCTCCGTTGCGGTGGTACTCTCCAGGTCATCGGGATCGCAGGTGACCAGAAGCTTCCATGATCCGTCATGGTCGCGGACCTCCTCGGCGGTGATGGTCACGGTGATGGTGCCGCTGCTGCCGCCGGTATTCCCCATGGCGACCTTGCCGGGACCCTCGGTGAGCTCCGCCCCGCTGAGAGTCACCTCGTCGCAGGGCTCCCCTTCGGCGATCTGCCATGAGATGGCCACAGTATAGTTGCCGTCAGTGCCCTGGCTGGGTTTTCCGGCGTTGAGCGTGATGCAGGTGCAGCAGTTCCTGGGATCCGGGTTGTGGTTGGTCGTGTTGGACCCGCCCCCTTCATACTCGGTGGCGGATTGGGCTCGGGCCGCCGGAAACGTGACCACGGCGAGGGCGCATGCGGCGAGGGCTGCTGTTAGAATGAAAAGACGTTTCATCGGGAATGCTGGACGGTTGGATCGAAATCGGAGACGGAAGCGGAAATCGTCAGGGCTGCAGGAAGAGGTGGAGGCGGTTGCATAGCTTGGGATCGCCGGAACCCGCCCATTCGTAGTAAATGGTGGCGATGTCGTTGGCGTCGAATTGGGAGGAGTCGAGCCACAGGGTGTCGTCGCCGTTGTGGAAGACGGTGCCCTGTAGAATGGAAGTCAGACGGATGAGTATGTCGGGCGGGAGGTTCACGGCGATCAGGCTTCCGCTCATCAGCCAGGTGCCGTCGTCGTAACGGTGGATGATTTCAGGGTCGGTGGTTTCGTCGAGGTAGGCGAGGTAGAAGCCGTGGACGGTGCCACGAGCAAGGATGGCGGCGGGGGCTCCGTAGACATTTGCAGGCAGTCGCGCGATGATATGGCGGTTGCCGGCCTGGTGGATGGCGGCGCGGAAGGTTCGCGGGTCCGTGAGGGAATTGACGGTGGTTTCGGCAAGAGTGAGGCGGTCATCGGCCTCGACGAGATGGGAGAGGCCGAGAACGGGCGGCGTCCACGTCCGCGGCGAGTAGGCCCGCACGCTGAGGTCCGGGCCGAAGTCCGCAGCGTGGACGTGGACGGCGACGGAAGCGGTTTGTCCGTTGTGGGAGGCGGTGAGATGGTGGATTCCCGGAGTGGTGAAAGTGGTTGCGAACGCGGACCCGGAGCAGTGAATGGTGTTTTGATTGCCATCGGCGAGAGGAATGGGATGGGCGAAAGATGCGGCGAGGAGCGGATCCCACGCGGTGTCCTGATTGCCCCATGTGGAGTTGACGAGATTGCCGGAGGAAAAGGTGTGCCCGGTGTTGTTGCTCACCCGCAGGCGGGCGTTAGTCCAGGTGACTTGCCCGATGGAGAGATTGCCTGGAGTGTTGGCGAAGTGGAACCAGTATTTGACGGTGGGATCAAGGGCGACGGAATCGAAGGTGTAGGTGAGGTTGCTCTCGGAGATGCCTCCCCGGACATCAGCTGTATTGGTCGAGTCGGCGATCCAGGTGGTTGTGCCGGGTGTTTGGGAGGAATAGAGTTTGAGAATAGCATTGGCTGGATTTCCAGGCAGGGTGCCGCTGGCGGTGGCGGAGCGGCGGATAATGATGCGCTGAAGGAGGAGCGGGTTGCCGGGCTGGACTCCGGTATCGCTGTCGAGAGCGTCGTCGTTGAAACGGATGCTGAAGCCGCGATAGTTGCCCCAGCCTCCGGAAACGAGCGCGGCGGTGTCGGGCGGATTGGATTGGTTGAAGCGGGTGAGCGGCTGGTCGCTGAGGAAGACATGGAATGCCTGTCCGTCAGGCGCGGGACCGCTGTGGGCGTCGAGGCGCAGCGCGTCGCCCTGCCGGATGTGGAGTTCGTCCTGATCAAACTCGAAGAGGTTGGTGGGCAGCCAGGTGATGGCACGCGAATCGGACGGTACGAGACTGCCGAGGAAAGAGGCGGTCAGGGTGACGGGGCCGCTCTCGGACAGCGCGACATCGGTGAAGAAGGTGTCGTTGATGGAGGCTGTGAGCGCGAGCGGAGTTGCCTGGCCAGCTCCGTACGGGGTGATGGATACGGACGCCGTCGCGAGGTTCTGGCTGCGACCCTCGATGGAAACAGGGGAAGTGAGTGAGGTGGAGAGGACGCGGGTGAGGGCGTTGGCCGCGCGGGCGTTTTGTTCCGCCCAGTCCGGAAGGTTGTTTGCGTCGAGATCCTCCCCACCGAGCCTGTGAATTTCGATGCTGTCGATGCGCAGGCGGCGGGCGGCACGGTAGTTATCGTGGAGGACGGTGAGAGTGTGCAGCCCGGCGGCGAGCAGTGGAGTTAGGGCGCGCGTGGTTGCTGGCTGGCCGTTCTCGCTGATGAGTTCGGTGGTGGCGATGAGGTTGCCGTCGATGGAGAGGACCAGCGGCAGCCGTTCGACCGGGCGCACCGTGCCGATGGCGGCCCCCGTCAGGACGACCTCGTGGATGCCGGGGGAATCGATCTGGAAGCTGTAGGTGATCTCGCCGCGGCGATCACGGGCGGAGAGGGATCCGTCGGAATTGGCGGTCCAGCCGCCGGTGGCGGCAGTGTATTGGTGGATGGGTGGTGCGGCGGCTAGGCTTGGCGCGAGCGTGTTGGAAACCAGCGGATCGGTGCCGAAGCAGAAAATCTCGTCATGGTCGCCCAGACCGTCACCGTCGGTATCGACACCGAAGGGGTTGGTCCCGTGCTGAAATTCGAGTAGATTACTCAGACCATCGTTATCGGGATCGGCGTATTGTCCGTCGTTAGCCGATGTGAGCCCGTTGTTGGCGGGATTGAGACCGCGCAGCGATTCCCATGGCGTGGGCAAGTTGTCTCCGTCGGGATCGTCCTGAGGGGGAATCTCCGAGGACAGCACGGCCGTGGGCAGAATTTCCCGGGAGCCACCGGGAGGTTGCCAAGCGAGCGCGATGTGGCCCGCTCCAGACGACTGTTTGTGGAGTATTTTCAGATAGTAGGACTGACCGACGGTGAGGAAGACGGCACGGCTGCGCTGGGATGGGAACTGGTCGAAATCGTGGACCTCGCCGGTGAAGTCGCTCCCGAATCGTTCGTCGCGGATGTGGGCGAGGCGTTGTTTGCCATAGCGTCCGGTTGCGGGGGTGGTGGCGGGATTAGTGGTGCGGTGAACCGGCTGGGAGAGATCGGCCGGCAGTTTCACGCTGCCGTCGGCGAACCAGAACTCGGCCTCGTTGTCGCCGGAAATCCAGAAGCGGTACCAGCCGGTGGACGGGGCGGTGAGCATGCCGCTGTAGCGGCTGCCGTAGTAGGTGGACGAGTCGATTTCCTGAACGAACGGGACATGGATCCGCTCGTTGGGTGTGGCGAGGAAGCGCGCGCGGTTGAGGGTGAGATCGGAGACGCGGGTGCCGGTCAGTTCGGTCCAGCGTTCGCGGGTGAGTCCATCGAGGCGGGGGGCGGGAGCTGAGGGATTCAGGCCGAGTTGATACTCGTCGAAGTTGGAAATCCCGTCGCCATCCAGATCGCCGAAGGGGCCGCTGGAGCCGAAGCGCGAGAGCGGGTCGAGTCCATGGCCGATGAGCCAGGCATCGGGCAGGCTGCGGTCAAGAGGATCTTCCGCGTGCGGAGTGTGGGTGATGAGATGGGTTCCGGGAATGACATCGGTGGCGGTGAGAGGGCGGGCTTCGAGCGGGCCGAAGATGCCGGTGACCGGAACGGCATTGTTGTATGAAGACGCGGCGGGGCCTGCCTGAAGTGTGGCGGCGAGGTTGGTGAAAGTGGCGGAGCCGACCTGAAGCCAGGACCGGCCGTCGAAAGAAACCGACGCAGTGATTGTGTCGCCGGCCCTCACCAATCGCAGCCACGTCCAGGGTGTGTTTTCCCGATTGGTGGCGGAGGTGGAGCCGTCGATGGCGGTTCGTCGCTGGAAGCTCAAACCCTGGCCGTTCCACGAGCGGCAAATATACGCGTGGCGCGCGCCAGCCGCCGTGCCTTCGCGCAGCATGAGGCCCGCCTTGGCGTAGGCGTGCCCGGTTTCGAAAGAAGGCAGTTGCAGGATGAATTCTCCGTCACCCGTCCATTCGCGGGCATTCTGGGAGGCACGGTCGGCCGTTCCCCACATGTCTCCGGAAACGACGGAAAAAGTAGTCGAGCCGTCGGGCTGAATTTGCCATGAGGAGGTGACTGGGATCTGGAAATCATGGGTAGCGAAGACCGGATTGGGATCGGAGAAATGCCAGCCGATCGCCAAGTGGTCTGCACCGCCACTTTCCTTGACGAGTGCCTCGATTGAATAGGTCTGATCCTGCACGAGCCGGACAACCTTGGATTTCTGGGCGGGGAACTTGTTCCACTGCCGCGCGCCGGTGTCTTCGCGGTGCCAGGCGATGAGACGGCGGTTCCAAGGCGCGGTGGTGTCGAAGGCCGGGTTCTGACTCGGGTCATGAGCAAGCCACAACTCGGCGTTGTCGTCGCCCGCGATGAAGAAGGTATAATCACCAGTGGCGGGAGCGATGAGCAGGCCTCGCAACCTGGCGCCATAGGTGTTGGCGGCATTGGAGGGAGCCTCCCCGAGCGTCACGCTGCCGGTATGGTCGGCCTGGCGGGCGTTGAGCCCGTCGCGGCGCAGCGTTTCCAAAGACGATCCGGCGAGGTTGTTCCAGCGTTCGTATGAAAGCCCGCTTTGCTGTGCGCGGATGGCGGGGGCGCTGCAAAGAACAGCCAACGCGGAAACAATGGAAAGATGGCGGCGCGGATTCATGGCGTGGTAGTTGTCGGGAGTGACGGATAGGGCATGGGGGCAGAATCCCGGGGTGAATCAAGGCGGCGGGTGAGCGACTGGAGCGCGGGATCGGCCGCCTGAGCGAGGCGGGCGCTCTCGCCGCGAAGTGATCGGAGGGAGGGAAGGTCGGATTGGTCTCCGTGACGCCCGATCCTCGCGATGGCCGCCTTACGGAGCTGAATCGGTTCGGAGGCATCCGAAGCAATGATTCGCGAGGGGTCGAGTGAAGCGGGGCCTGCGGAGTGGATCGCGCAAACACGCACATCCACAGGACGGGAGCGGTCGGTGGCGATTTGCGCCGCGAGTTCGACCGTGGCGGACGATGTTGCGGATGACGGGCCGTCCCACTCGCCAAGGATCTTGAGTGCTGTCCCCGCGACATCGTTGTCGGGAGCGATGGCGAGCGAATGGAGCATTGCGCGGGTCTCCGCAACCAGTGCGTCCGGAAGGTGGCCGGATTTGCGCATCGAATCGATGTGCTGGAGGGAGTAAAGGCGCAGCACCCGGTCGGGATGCGAGGCGGCGTGTGATTGGAGGATCCGGGTGAGGGCTGCTCCTCCGTCCGAAGGGCGGATTCGCAGCGCGTTGCAAGCGGAATTGAACAGGTGTTGGCTGTAGCCGGACGACCAGGCGGGATGGCCACCCTGACGGAGCGTGTCCAGAAGCATGGTTTCGGCTTCGGTTTCGAGAACCAGACGCTCGCGCGCCTGCCGATCGAGCCATGCTACGGCCGCCTCGCGGGCAAGCGGCACGCCGCCCGAAGCGATAACCTCTCGCACCGTTTCAAACGATTCGACGGGATTGGTTTTTTCCGCGACAAATGGAATCCGGCGACTACCGGATGACGGCACCTTGCCGGGTCCGGAACCAAGCCATACTATCGCAAGCGTGGAGAGTCCGACGAATGCTACTGCGGTCGCGATGACAGCCCTGTGGTGGAATATTCTCGCGGACTCAAGTGGTGAATCAGACTGCCTCATGGCCGGGGGGATATGGGAAGGTTCTTACTTGGAGCTGCCCCCGACGTGCCGTGATTCAGGAACACAGCGAGCAAGCGGTCGCGCGGGTCAGGGCTGTTGGTATGGATTTGCAAGCAGCGGACAC
>CAIYYV010000302.1 GCA_903930425.1 Akkermansiaceae bacterium
CATCCTCCGAGGGTTCGGCAGCGGGCGGTGGGATGAGCGATGTTTTTTAGTGAAGCCTCAAACAATCTCTCTCATCAATGAAGACCGGACAAGGGCGGCACCGATCAGCGGTACCGCGATGCACGCGAATCACCGCGCACGCCGGGAGCTTAACCGGGGCTGGCGGTTGGGCAAGTTTTTTCGGCAACTATTTTTTGCCGCTGATGATGGCCCCTTTTTTTGCCCCGGCAAAGGATCATCAGAATCTCCCCACATCCTGATCTTGCCAGGCGGCGGAGTTTCCAGCAGGCTTGCCCCGTGAAACGGCTCTTATCCTGCGGAAGTTTATTGTTCCTCTGCCACTGTAGCGCTCCCTCAGACGGGCGGAAGGATGGGATTGATCCCAATCCCTTCGAACTGTTAGAAAAGCAGGCAACAGCCCCGAACCACGATGCCAGCCGCATCAGCGTGCCGGTGCTCCGTTCGCGGGTGCTCGAGCAGCGGTGGGGCCAGCCCAGATTGCTGGTGGGACCCAAGGGTGGCTACGCGCTCCGTTATGAAAACCCCGCGAATCACGCGCACTTGCTGACGATTTTCGGCTCGCCCACGCTTTACCCGACCGCCGGGGCCACACCGCCTTGTTATACCCGGTTGGACGTTGACTGGCAACAGGGGACGCTGACGCCGGTGAGCGTGAGCCAGCAGTGGCAGGAGGTGACCGTGGTCGGCCGCCCTGTCCGTTTCTGCATCACCGATGGCCCGCAGGACCCGCAACCGGCGCTGTTCAGCACCGAGACGTTCCGGCTGATCGCGCCCGACGGTCGCACCGCAAGTTATCGCCTCCGGGCCGCTGTCCCCGGCAAGGACCAGGCCGCCGCCGCGGCCAATCTGATGCGAACGGCGGCGTTCTGACGGAGCGCGGACTTCAGGAGAAATTTGCGCTCCCGCGTGGATTGTCCTTGGCATGGGAGGGAAAAAGCGTTGAATCCGCCTTGGAAAGATGGTCGCATGTCCCACGTCACCCTATCCTCCCCCCGCAACCCCTCATGACTGAAAATCTAAAGACAATCAACGGCAAGTCAGTCTACTTTGCTGAATTTGAAAATATGATCTCACCCAGCGAATTGGAACAGGGAGTGAAACACATCTTTGACTTCTGCTGCGATAAGGAAGTTTTTCTGATCTACGCCGATTGCAGTAAACTTGAGGGCGGGCATTCGGTTTTTGACTTGTATTCGCTTGCCAGCTCGTTAGCGTCCGCACCTGAGTCTTACCGATTCAAAGAGGCGATTTTGATCAATGAATCCACCAAATCAAAAGACAACGTTCGGTTTTGGGAAACCGCTTGTTTCAATAAGGGGTTTAGAGTGAAAATATTCAATGACTCCACGACAGCAATGAGTTGGCTGACCGAATAGTCAACTCGCGCCCATTCCCCCCGAATCAGGAGGGCAAGCCTGCTGCCGGGCTCCGCCGTTTTGCCGGAATCTCCGCGGAAAAGTTACGGAAATCCATAATTAGCGTCGCTCAGCGGCCGATTGCGTGCTATGACTGCCGCGGATGTTTGAAGTCAGACAAAAACCAGAGATGGTCGAACGCGCCCTGGTGGTGCGCCTTTACTTCGATGTACGCGAAGCGGAAGAGTCCGAGTCCCTGCTGGAGGAACTCGGTGAACTCGTGCGCACCCTCGACATCGAGGTGGTCGAGTCCGTGCTCGCCCGCAGCCGCGAAATGCACAAGAAGTTCCTCTGTGGCACCGGCAAGGCCGCCGAGATCGTGGACCTCGCCCGCGCCCATGAGTGCGATGTCATCGTCATCGACAACGGCCTCGCCCCCTCGCAACAACGCGAATGGGAAAAGCTCGCCGACTTGTGCGTGATCGACCGCGAGGAGGTCATCCTCGATATTTTCGCCAAGCGCGCCAGAACCAAGGAAGCGCGCCTGCAAGTGGACCTCGCCCGGATGCAATACGCCCTGCCGC